>NZ_RZRY01000001.1:0-84202 GCF_003998035.1 Mesorhizobium sp. M2A.F.Ca.ET.039.01.1.1
GCGGTGGGGGCGGCGGCAACGGCGGAAGCCGCGCCGATCCGCTGGCGCAGACCTTTACGCTCATCGAAGGCCGGCACATCGCCGGCCTTAATCTTAAGGTCTGCCAGATCGGCGATCCCGACAATCCGCTCGTGATCGAGCTTGTCGAGGTCGAGAACGGCATCCCGACCGTGAACGTGATCGCCCAGGCGTTCTACAACATGAACAACGCGGTGATCGGCGACTGGACGGAGATCCGTTTCCCCTATCCGATCTGGCTTCCGGCCGGCGTCGAGTTCGCTTTCGTGGTCAAGACCAACGACGCGAACCACTCGATCAAGACCGCGAAGCTCGGGCAGCTCGATATCGACACGCAGACCCCGATCGCGGCGCAGCCTTACTCGGTTGGCGTCATGCTTTCGTCTTCGAACGCGAAGTCTTGGACCCCGCATCAGGACGAGGACATTACCTTCCAACTGATCGCGGCCAAGTTCGCGCCGACGACGAAGACCGTGGCGGTAGGCACCTTCGCCGTGGTGAACATGAGCGACCTGCTGATCCGCGCCGAGGTCGAGCTTCCGACCGCAGCCGCCTCGATGCACTTCGAGGTTCAGTTGGACGACGGATCGATCACCCTGCTCAATCCCGGCCAGGCGTGGGAGCTTCAATCGTTCTACACCGGCAACGTCCAAGTCCGGGCAGTGCTGTCCGGTTCGGCCAAGGTCTCGCCCGTCGTCTTCCCCGTGATCCTCGCGATCGAAGGCGAATTGCAGACGAGCGGCACCTACGTCACGCGGGCTTTCACCATGGGGACGGGGATCGATATCCTCGCGTACCTCAAGACGAAAATCCCGACCGGCTCGACCATCGTCATGCAAGCCGATCCGGCCAACGATGTTTGGACGGCGGTGCCGCAGGTCGCGCAGACGCCATTGCAGGACGCGGGGTGGATCGAGAGGAAGTACAGCCTCTTGAACTTCAACGCGAACCCGGTGGGCCGCATCAGGATCACGCTGACCGGCACGCCGGCAGCGCGCCCGATGGCCTACGACTTCCGGGCGATCTCGACCCCCTAACCCCACCGCAACCGAGGACTGACATCGCGCCGGCCGAGAGGCCGGCGTGATCCCTTCTCGCTTTAGGATCGCCATGACGACGGAAAACACCACTGCGAACCGTGGCTATCAGCTCCCGTTCGCCGACAACGAGCTTGCCGTGGACGTGCTGCGGCTGATCTCGGCTTTCTCGGCGATCGACGTTGACGTGGCCAACATGCTCGTCTCGATCGGCCAGCGTTCGCTCGTCGGGCACACGCACGTGATCGCCGACACGACCGGCCTACAGGCCGCGCTCGACAGCAAGCAGGACGAGAGCGAGAAGGGCAACGCCAACGGCTACGCTTCACTCGGCGCGGACGGCAAGGTGCCGGCGGCGCAGTTGCCGACGACGCTCTTCGGCTCGCTCAACTATCAGGGCGACTGGAACGCCAACACGAACACGCCGACGATCCCGGCTGCGGCCCTTGGAAACAAGGGCTGGTATTTCATGGTCTCGACTGCCGGCGCTTCGAACGTCGGCGGGATCACCGACTGGAAAGTCGGCGATTGGGCCGTGTCGGATGGCGCGAAGTGGGTCAAGATCGACAATACCGATGCTGTGTCCTCGGTGGCCGGCCTCGTTGGCGTCATCACCGCCGCCAGCCTCAAGACGGCGCTCGGCCTGACCGTCGCAGACGTGTCGGGCGCGAACAACGCCGCAAGCCTGACCACCGGCACCCTTGCGGACGCTCGCCTTCCTGCCCGCCTCGGGCTGACCTGCTTGCAGATCACCGATGCCAACACCGCGACCGCGAACGGCTGGTATATGGGCTCGAATGTGGCCAATGCCCCGAGCGCCGCTTGGTGGCTGATCGAGACGATCACCCACATCGAGGGGCTGTGGCTGATCCAGACCGCCTATCCCTTCACGACCATGACGGCCGCGAGCGGCGGCATCCAGCGACGCATCCGCACGAATGGAGCGTGGGGCGCTTGGTTCTCGGTGATCGACCACGCTGCCGAACTCGATGCTCGTTATCTGCGATTGGCGGCTGATAACTTGGCGCTCGCTGCGGGTTTCAGCCAGGCTTCTTTCGTAAACGACGGAACCAAGTCGAGCGGCACTTATGCCCCCACGCCCGCAGGCGGCAACATGCGTGCGATCAACAACGGCGGGGCCTTTGGGTGGGCCGCCGATGGCAACGCCTCGACCGCCTACACCATGGTCGTGGCTGTCACGAACGCGGCGGGCGCAGGCGCGATCACCTTCTCGGGCTTTACCGCTATCACCGGAGACCCGCTGACCACGACTGTCGGCCACGTCTTCATGTGCTCGATCGTCAAGATCGGGGGCTACAAAGCTATCAACATTCAGGCGATGCAATGAGCGTGATGCCCTATGCCGCCCCGGCGCAGCGGGGGCGCACCCTCAAGCAACTCGTGAAAGATGCCGGACTTCTGGCCAACCTGAAAATGTGCCACGACGCAGGCGCGCGCAGCTCGTGGTCGGGCAGCGGCAATTGGAAGGATATTTCCGGCAACGGCTACGATTTCGTGCTGGCCGGCACGACCGTCACGCCGTTCAGCGGCACGGTCGGAGCGTGCAGCGACAACGAATGCTTTGTCGGCAATCTCAGCGGCTATTTCGAGCAAGTGAACGGCGTCGATGCGTTCACGAATAGCTGGCATCAGCAGGGCGGCAACGGCGTCACGTGGGTCTCCATCGAAAGCTACGCGACAAGCTACGGCGTCGGCTGGGCGACCCACACCGGCAGCACCACCGGGACGCCACCGACCGGCGTCCTTCACTTCACCGGGGGCAGCGGCGGCTTTCCGGCGCAATGGGAAGTCGGCAACGGCTCACAAAGCCGCCGGCTATTCACCGGCGGTTCCAACCCGAACAACAGCAAGAAGTTGATCGGCAAGGGCCACCAATTCGTGAGCCCCACGAGCAAGCCCTGGGTCGGATACGACAACGGCACATTCACGAGCGGCACCGATACCGGCTCTTTCACGCCCTCGGCCGGCGCGGCGTCGATGGCGAAAATGCGGTTTGGTGCCCTCTCGGATGGCACCGGGCAACTCGGCACCAACCGCAAGGTCTTCGCCCTTGCCGTGTTCGACAAGATTTTGAGCCAGGCCGAGTTTGACGCTCTGCGCACCCAATTTCTCAAACGCTGGACCGGCATCTAGGAGATCAAATGCTCGCCCTAATCAAAGACGCCGCCATCGTGCAGACAGTCGTTGAAGGCTCGGGCTTCGCCATCGGCGAAGCTTGGACGGTCCCGGCCTACGCCGGGTGGGCGAATAGCGAAGGCTACTCGCTCGCCACCGTGCTCGATCCCGATCCAGTCCCCGAGGGCAAGGTGGTCGCGTCCTCGTCGGTCGAATTGGTCGGGGGCGCGCCGAAGTGGGTCAACGTGCTCGCCGACAAGGTCGAGCCAGTCCCCGATGTGATCTCCGATCGGCAGTTCTTCCAGCGGCTCGCAATGCCGCCCTACGAGCTGATCACGCAGGCCGAGGCGCTTGCAGCGGTCAAGACGGGGGATATCCCCTACGCGATGATCAACCTGATCAACGCCCTGCCCGAGGCCAGCCGGTTCCCGGCCGAAATGCTTCTCTCCGGAGCGACGGAGTTTAAGCGGGACCATCCGCTGACGGCCACCCTCGGGATGGCCTTCGGATGGGATGCGCCCGAAGTCGATCAGTTCTGGCGGGACGCTGCCGCCATCTAAGCCTGCAAACCCAAATCTCAACCGAACGGCCCCGCCATCGTGCGGGGCCTTCTTCTTTAAGGAGGCTCCCTAAATGAGCGACCCGATCTTCGGTATCAACATCACGCGCGTGGACGACGAACCGCGTCCCGCCGTGGCTTCCGACATGGCCGTCGTCGGCCTGATCGGCACCGCGCCGGCCGCCAACGCCGCGACCTTCCCGCTCGATACGCCCGTGTTCATGTATTCGGACGAGGCGACGAAGATCGCGTCCCTCGGCTTGACCGGCACCCTCGCTGACGCGATCGCCGGCATCAACGATCAGCTCGGCGAATTCCAGGTGGCCGCGAAGATCGTCGTGGTTCGCGTGCAGGAAGGCGCGGACATCGACGCGACGCTCGTCAATGTCCTCGGCAACGCCGGCACCAAGACCGGCCTCTTCGCCTTCCTCGAAGCCGGCCCGCTGCTCGGCGTGATCCCGCGCCTGATCCTCGCGCCTGGCTTCACGAGCCAGCAGAAAAAGGGCGTGGGCTCGATCGCTGTGACCGCGCAGGGCGCGGGCTATACCACGGCCCCGGCCGTATCCTTCACGGGCGGCGGCGGCACGGGCGCTACGGCTCACGCTGTGCTCGGCACCGGCCCCGACGCCGCCAAAGTCGTGAGCGTGGTCATCGACAATCCCGGCACCGGCTACACCACCGCGCCGGCTGTCGCCTTTACCGGCGGCGGCGGCGGCGCGGGCGCGACTGCCACGGCCACGGTCGAGAAGCTCGCGAACCCGGTCTGCGCGGCCCTGCCGCCGATCCTCGAAAAACTGCTCGCCCACGCGGTCGTGGACGGTCCCGCGACCACGTTGCAGGACTTCACCGACTGGCGCGAGACGCTTTCGAGCCAGCGCCTGATCCCGGTCGAGACGGCGGTCAAGGTCGGCGTCGATGCCTCTGTCAAGCCGGGCTCGCCCCGCGTCGTCGGCATCGGCGTCCGGCGCGATCACGAGTTCCAAGGCCGGCCGTTCCACTCGTGGGCAAATCAGGCTGTGCAGGGCATTGTCGGCCCGAACCGGCCGATCGATTTCAGCCTCACGGACGGATCGACGGAAGGGCAGACGATCCTCGCCGGCAACGGCGGCGTGATCGTGCGTGGCGAAATGGGTGTCGAGAGCGCGATCGCCTCGGGCGGCTTCGTCTACATCGGCACCGACAACTGCGGCGACGACGATCTGTGGCGGTTCTACAACGTGACGCGCGGGCGGGATTATATCCACCTGCTCTTCCTGCGCACGCTGCGGTTCTACCTCGGCAAGTTCAACATCACGGGGCAGACGGTCGAGGCGATCGTCAACACCATGAAGTTCGCCCTCCGCGATCTCAAGGCGGACGGCGATATCCTCGACTATAAGGTCGGCTTCACCCGCGATCAGAACAGCCCCGAGAACCTGCGCCTCGGCCGCTTCACCGTCGATTTCGCAGCGGAAGAGGCCCCCGTCCTGCGCTACCTCGGTATCCGCTCTGCGCGCTATCGGCCGGCGCTCGACACCCTGTTGGACGAGCTGCTCGCGCAGATCGACGTGGCGGCCTGATCCGGGCCGCCACCCCCTTCCCCCTTTCCCGCAATTCTCGCTCGGTAGGAGACCCGGCCGATGTCCACCCTTTTCATTTTGAACGCTTCGAACCTGTTCGTGGGCGACCACGATCCCACCAACTCGAAGCACCTGTCGCTGATGGAGCTTAAGCTCCCCGACTTGCAGGAAATCTATCAGGATCACCACGCGGGCGGCGCTCGCGTGCAGATCGAGATCGAGGTCGGTGTCCAGAAGATGGAGCCGACCTTCAAGCTCGTCGGCTTCGATCCCGCCCTGCTCGCCGAGTTCGGCCTGGGCTCGAAGATCAAGAACATCTTCACCGCCTACGGCGAAATCATCGATCGCCGCACCGGGCAGTCGCTTGAGATCAAAGCGATCATGGAGGGACGCCTCGGCAAGGTCGCCCCCGACGCGCATCAGCGCGGCGAGGTCGCGGCCAACGAATACGCCATCAACGAAATGAGCCACTACGAGGTGTGGTGGAACGGCCAGGAAAAAATCCTGTGGGATTTCTGGACGAACACGTGGCGGATCGATGGCGTCGATCAGAACGAGGCGACGAACCGCATCCTGCGCGTTCCGAGGGCGGGCTAATCGATCATGAAGCTCAAGTATCCAATCGAGGTCGATGGCAAGACCATCGACAGCCTCACGTTCCGGCGCGCCCGCGCCAAGGACATGCTCGTCTTGGCCGACCATATGGCGGCCTTGACGGACATCGATCCGACAAAGCCCGAGAAGGCCATGTCGAAGGGCGCGATCGAGGCGACCATCGCGATCGTCGGAACCCTTTCCGACATAGGCGAGGAAGCCGCCGGCCTGCTGGACTTCGTTGACCTGATCGCGGCCTCCGGGGAGGCCACGGCATCGTTGGGGGAAGTCGAGGGGTCGGATGGCGAGGCGCAGACTGGCGAATAGCCGTTGCGGACACGGCGCACCTGCTTTCGACCCCGGTTCCGATGCTTCTGGAAATGGAAGCCGTGGCGTTCCTATCGTGGTGGGATCAAGCCGCGCGCATAGCGAAAGCCACGAGACACTAGCCTAACTAAAGGGCGGCTCCCCACATGGCAAATCTCACTTCGCAGCTTCTCGTGAAGCTGATCGATGGCGTTTCTGCGCCTGCCAGGGCGGCCGCCCGTTCCCTTCTCGGTATCGGCAAAGCCGCAAACGGGATCAATGGCGTGCAGCTCCGGCTCCGCGACGCCATCGAACGCAACAACGCGGCTCTCGATCGCGCGCGCGGGCGAATGCTCGATGCCGTCGCGGCCGGCTATGTCCTCAAGCGCGGCCTCGAAGCGCCTATCCAGGCGGCCATGAACTTCGAGAGCGCCATGGCTGACGTGCGCAAGGTCGTGAACTTCGACAGCGCGGCGCAGTTCAAGGACTTCCAGCAGCAAGTCATCGAGCTGTCGAAGCGCCTGCCGATGGCGGCCGATGGCCTGTCGCAGATCGTGGCCGCTGCTGGTCAAGCCGGCATCGAGCGCGATCAGTTGATGAAGTTCGCGGAAATGGCCGCGAAGGTCGGCGTCGCCTTCGACATCACCGCCGATCAGGCAGGCGATAGCTTGGCGAAGATGATGACCGGCCTTGGCCTGTCGATCGATCAGACCGAGCGCCTTGCGGACGCGATGAACTATCTCTCGAACGCCCAGGCATCGAGCGCGGCCGATATCCTCGACGTGGTGCGCCGCGTCGGCGCGCAGTCCAAGCAATTCGGCTTCAATGCCGTACAGGTGTCGGCCTTCGCCTCGGCCATGCTCTCGGCCGGCGCTGAAAGCGACGTGGCGGCCACGTCGTTCCGCAACATGGGCCGCGCCCTGACCAAGGGCGCTTCGGCGACCAAGGCGCAGAAAAGGGCCTACAGCCGCCTCGGCCTCGATGCCCGAAAGGTGTCGAAGGCGATGCAGAAGGACGCCGTGGGCACCACGGTCAAGGTGCTGGAAAAGATCAGCCAGCTCCCCAAGGAAATGCAGGCTTCCGTCTCGTCCGATCTCTTCGGCGACGAGGCGCGTGCTCTCGGCCCGCTGCTCACCAACCTCGATCTGCTGAAAAAGTCGCTGGGGCTCGTCGCGAAGGAGAGCGACTATGCGGGGTCTTCGACAAAGGAATATGAGGTCCGGGCGAAGACGTTCGCGAACAACCTTCAGCTCTTCAAGAACCGGCTTACCGCCCTCGGCATCCAGATCGGCAATGCGCTAATCCCGCCGCTGACGGAGCTGATGGACAAGCTCGCGCCGCTGATCGATCGCTTCGCGGACTTTGCCGCTCTTCACCCGCAGCTCACGGCCGGCATCGTCGGTCTGACCGGGGCCTTGATCGCCTTGCGGATTGCGATGGCAGGTCTCGCCTTCGCGGGCCTGTTCGGCCGGGGCGGGCTGCTGAGCGTGGCGTCGGCCTTCGTCCAAGTCGCTGGCGGGGCCGCCGAAGCGGCAAAGAATGCCGTCGCCCTACAGCGCGCCCTCGGGGCAATGTCCGGCCAGAAGCTCGGGGCCTTCGGCACGTTCGCCACGGCCCTGCGGGGCATGATCTTCGCCGTGCCAGGCGTCAGCATGATCGCGAGCGCCCTCGCGGCTGTAGGATCGGCCCTGGCGGCGATCACGGCCCCTGCTTGGGGCCTCATCGCCCTCGGCGTGGCCGCTGTGGCGGCGGCCGGCGCTTTGCTGTGGAAGTATTGGGATCGGATCAGCTCGGTCCTCTCCGGCGTCGCCTCGGCCCTCGCCGAGGAACTGCAACCGGCGATCGACGCGATCAAGCCATACCTGACGTGGCTTGCTCCGATCGCCGACACGATCGCCGCAGGGTGGGACAAGGCCAAGGCCGCGCTCTCGTCCTTCGCCGAGTGGATCGGCAGCTTCTTCTCCCAAGAGGTTCTCAGCGAGGATCAGAAAGCGCAGTGGGCCACGGCCGGCCACGACGCGGCGATCCGCATGATCGAGGCAATCAAGAGCGCCTTCTCCGAACTCGTGGGGTGGGCGGCCGGCCTCGGCGCGCAGATCGGCAACGCGATCGCGAGCGCCGCCAGCGCTGCCATCGGAAAGCTTCGGAGCCTCCTGCCGTCGTTCAGCGGGCCGGCGAACCCCGGCGCAGCCGCAGGGGCGCAGGCCGGGGCGCTTGCGGGGCATCGTGCCGGCGGCGGCCCGGTGCGACGGGGCGCGTCTTACCTCGTCGGCGAGCGCGGCCCCGAGGTGGTCACGATGGGCGGCAGCGGCCACGTCCGGCCGAACTCGAGCCTGGGCGGTGGAATGAGTGTCAGCTTCGGCGACATCGTCATTCAAGGCGTCTCGGACACCGAGGCGGTGCTGCGTCGGCTGAAATCTGAGATCGAGAGCACGCTGCGCGGCGTGCAGGCCGATTACGGCCTCAAGATGTCATAGGGGGCAGCACGTGCTTGCGCAGCTTGGAGCGGTACAGTTTGAGCTCTACCCGCTCAACGCCAACCAGATCAGCCACGACGCGGGCGCGGACTATGCGGAGAAATCCGTCATGGGCCGTCGCCCGCCGCTCGAATTCGTCGGCGAGGCCAGCGAGAGTTGGACGATCTCGGCGAAGCTCTTCCCCCACAAGTTCGGCGGCCTGTCGTCGCTCGAAGCGCTGTCTTCGCAGCGGCAATCAGGATCTCCGATGCCCTTCATTCGGGGCGACGGGGAAGCCCTCGGGTGGGTGGTGATCGACAAGATCACCGAACGGTCGAGCTATCTCGACGCCCACGGCGTCGGCAAGGTGATCGAGGTCGATATCAGCCTCAAGCGGTCTGATGGTCCGAGCCTCGGCAATGTCTTCTCGATCATTCAAGGGCTGCTCGGATGAAGATCGTTTCCTATGAGACGGTCACGGTCGAGAGCGAGGGCTTCCTGCTCGACGCGATCCTGTGGCGTCGCTTCCATCGGCCGGTTCAAGGCTTGCTCGAAGTGCTGCTGGAACTGCCGGCGAATTGGGCGCTCGCCGACAACGTGATCTTGCCGGTTGGGACCGTCGTCACGATCCCGATCCCGCAGGAACGCGACATCAACACCGTGCCCGTCATTTCGCTGTGGGACTGATCCGTGACCAAGCGCGCCATTTACAGCGTATCCGTCGCCGGGCAGGACATCAGCTCGCGGATCGCCCCGATCCTCTTGTCGCTGCGCATCAGCGACAAGGAGGGCACACATTCCGACACGGCCTCGATCGAGCTTGACGACAGCTCGGGGATGATCCGCTTCCCCAAGACCGGCGCGCCGATGTCCGTCGCGATCGGGTGGGAGGGCGAAGGCTTCTCCGTCGTCTTCGAGGGGACCGTGGACGAGGTGAAATCGTCGGGCTCGCGCGGCGGCGGCCGGACCCTCTCGATCTCGGGCAAGGGCGTCGATACCCAGGGCAAGGCGAAGGAAGCCCAACAGCTCCACGTGGACAACGCCGACGTGAAGACGGCGCTCTCGAAGGCCGGCGAGATCGCCGGCATCACCGATATCAAGGTCGATCCCTCCCTCGCCTCGATCAAGCGTGAGTGGTGGGGCCTCAATGACGAGAGCTTCCTGCACTTCGGCGAGCGGATCGCTCGCGAGGTCGGGGGCATCTTCAAGATCAGGGGCAAGAGGGCGATCCTCGCGGCCAAGACCGGCGGCTCACCCTCGGGCGCGGCCCTTGCCTCGGTCAACGCCGCATGGGGCGACAATCTGATTTCGTGGGACATTACGCCCGCGATGGGCAGGCCCCGGCACAAGAAGGTCCGCGCGCGCTTCTACGACAAGAAAGGCGCGAAGTGGAAACAGGTCGAAGCCGAGGTCGAGGACGAGGACGCCGAGGCGATCTTCGGCGACAGGCAGAGCCGCGCCGACGAGGACGAGGCCAAGGCATCGTCGGACAGTCAGGCCAAGGACGCCGAGAAGCAAAAGGGCGGCGGCACCGTGCAGATCGACGGCACCGCGTCAGCGGTGCCCGGCGGCACCCTCAATCTGATCGGCGCGCGCCCAGGCATCGACGGGGCCTATCGGATCGAGAGCGTCGATCACGATTACTCGCGATCCGGCTGGACGACTTCTTGCGAGCTGAAACAGCCCAAGGGCAGCGCCGGCAAAGACACGCGCAAGGTGACGAAGACGAACGATAGCGGCGGGGATGACGACGGCGGCGACGTGAGCCTGCCGCGTGACCCCGACCTTGGTTAGTTCGAACCCATCCCTCCCCCAACGGCCCGGCCCCTGCGCCGGGCCTTTTCTTTTATCGAAGGAGCAAGACGATGGACGATCCAGCCTGGATTGCGACCGCCCGCAAGTATGTCGGGCAGCGAGAGATCAAGGGGCCGCACCACAACCCTCATATCCTCGAATGGTGGAAGGACATCGGCGCGCCCTTCAAGGACGACGAAACCGCGTGGTGCGGTGCCTTCGTCGGCGGCGTCCTCGCCGAGACGGGGATCAAGCCCCCGCCGGGCGCAGCCTCGTCGCAGGCATACCTCAAGATGCCGGTGAAGCTCGATCGTCCCGCGTTCGGCTGCGTCGTCGTCTTCTGGCGTAACTCGCCCACGAGCGGCCTCGGCCACGTCGGCTTTGTCGTCGGCAAGGATCAGCACGGCAACATCATGGTCCTCGGCGGCAACCAAGGCGATACGGTCTCGATCAAGCCCTTCGCGCTGTCCGGCCCGAACGCCCGGATCAAGGGCTTCCGGTGGCCGGGGATCGCCCCCTACCCCGAGCGCTATAACCTGCCGCTGTTGAACAGCGACGGCACGCTGTCGCAGAACGAGGCGTAAGCGTCATGCGGCAAGTCCTCGACAGGCTCTTCGGCCGGGGCGCGACGCTCAAGCGGGAGACGATCGTCTTTTGCTGGGCGTGGATGACCTTCATCATCATCCGGGTTTTCGCCTACACGCCGGCCGAGCATGTCGAGGGCTACGTCGGCCTGATCAGCGGCGTGTTCTGGCCCATCGTGGCCTTGCTCGCCGCAATCTTCGGCATCCAGTTGGCCCCTAACCTCGGGGGCCGATCCGAAACCACCACGACGATGCAGACGCCCGAGGCGACGATCGAGACCAAGACTACGACCGCCCCGGCCGCTGCCGATCCCGACGCGAGGCCTCCCGAATGACCATCAAAAAGTTCCTGTGGGACGTGGCGGCCCAAGTCGTCGCGTTCCTGATCGCGGCCCCGATCGTGGGGATCGCCATCTACATTTGGTGGCGGTATCTCTGATGCCCGCCTTCCTCCTTCCCCTGTGGCTCGCCGTGAAGCCCTTTCTCTCGGCCGCCTGGGCGATCTTGAAGCCGATCTTGACCTTCGGGATCACACTGCCCGTATGGGCCTTCCTGATCATTGGCGGCTGGCTCTATTTCGATCGGAACTCAGCGATCCGCGAGGCGGTCAGCAACGCAACGGCCGAACTCGTGGCCGGCGCGAAACTCGATGCCCTCGAAGCGCAGGTGGCAGAAGAACGGCGGATGCGTGCGTGGGCCGAGGGCAAGGCGGCCGAGGCGCAGGCGATCGCCGAGAGCGATCGAGCTGCCCGCCAGGCGCTTCAAGCGCAGCTCGCGGTGAGCCCAACCGAAAACACCAAGATGCAGGAAGAACTCGATGCGATCGCTGCTGATCCTGATGGCTGTGGCCGTGGCGACAAGTCTTTCGTTGACGGGCTGCGGGCACGATAGGGCCGCCCTCGGCGACGCCCTCAAGGTCAAGAACGACGCGGCGGCGGCCGAGGAAGCCCGGCACGAGGCCGACAGGCTGATCGCCCAGGCAAGGCGGATGCCCGAGCTGCCGCCCGAGTGCCGCACCGAGCACCGCAGCGGGGCGAAGGATAGCGACGGCTACAAGCTGATCGCCAAGAAGACCGACAACGCCCTCTATGCGGCGAACAGGCAGATCAGGGGTTGCGCCGTCTGGTACGACGAAACCCGGCAGGCGCGGGAGCCCAAAGAAAAATCATGATTGAAACCGCCGCAGCCGCGACCATCGATCCGATCACCGAGGGCGTCGGCAACATTTTTTTGTCTCAAGGCTTGCTCGGGGCGATCGTCATCGCCCTCGTTTACTTTATCTTGATGCTGCGGAGCGAGCTGCGGGACACGCGCGCTGCGCACAAGGTCGAGATCGCCGCGAAGGACGCGTTGATCAATGAGTTGCAGGAGCAACGGCTAAAAGAGGCTCGGGTGGGCTTTGAAATCGCGAACCAGTCGAAGGCGACGTTGGACGCATTTCTCACGGCACTGCGCGGAAAGGGCCATCCATGATGTCGAGCTTGAAGCGTCTCCTTTGGCTTAACCGGGTGGAGCCGGTGACCCACAATGACGTACCGCCGGCCCCTCGGGAGCCGGACAAAGAACGCGAGATCAAGGCGGCGCAGGCCGCCCTCGCTCATCAATTGCTGTCCGTTGGGCGGACTTCATGGGAAATCCGGCAGGAGCTTGCCGGCAATGTTTTGTCCATCGTGTCGGGAGACTAAGATCATGGTCAGCACCATCACCCCGAACAGGGTCGTTCTTTTCGCCGTAGGAGCCTTCATCGCTTACTGGCTCGCGGCGCTCTTTGTGCCGCCGCTCATTCTTCGAGACGTGTTCAACAGCCTGGCTTTCGGCAGCTCGATCATCATCACGATCACGTGGATGCCTTCGGCCCTGCGCGCGATCCGCGAGAATGCGGACAGCGGCGAGTGGCAACTGATCCTCGCGATTTTCCTCGTCTGGTTCGTGGTCATGTGGCAGCGCATCTACGTGATCGCCTTCAATTGGTACGATCGACCCGAGGCGTGGGCGAATAGCGCTGTGGCTGGCTTCTGGCCTTATTCGTATCTGATCGCCGGCCTGCTCTTCCTCGCCGCGCCTGGCGTAAAGAGCGACGGTCTTCAATCGCGAGCGATGTGGGCCATCATTGCCGCCGTGGCCCTCGGCTCATTTGTTGCAGGCGTTCTCTTCTGGGCCTCGATCTCGACCGCCTAGCGCCCGTCCACATCGCTGATCTCATGCAAGAGCCCCGGCCGGAGAAATCCGCCGGGGCTCTTTTTGCGTTTCAGGGTCGGGCGCGACGGTTCGGGATCATGCGGGAAATCCCGAGAGAACCGCTTCCCCGAACTTTTCCTAACTCATTGATTTCCGGGCCTATGGGCAATCCGCCTCTGGGCACCATCCCCTCTTCTCCCGACATTCCCTTTCGCCGAAGCTTCTACGCTGCGGATTCTGCAAGTGCCTGAAATCGTTGATACTTTTCTGTCAAATAGCGCATTTGAGCTGGGCCGGGAGCGCTTCGGGCGCATTTGGTCCAACGAGGCGGGGGGGGATGGTATTTCCGTTGGTATTCGACATCCTGATGGTATCGAAACAGCCAAGAGAGACCTGACAAATGGCCCTCTCCGACGTGAAATGCCGCAACGCCCGCCCCGCTTCCAAGCTTGTCAAATTATCAGACGGGGGCGCGCTGCAACTATGGGTGCAGCCCACAGGCTCTCGCCTCTGGAGGCTCGCCTACCGCTTTGACGGCAAGCAGAAACTGCTAGCACTGGGCGGCTATCCCCTTGTCTCCCTAGCCGAGGCGCGCCAGGCGCGCGATGACGCTAAACGGCTCCTGCTGGCTGGCATAGATCCTGGAAAGGAACGCAGCTTGCGGAAGGCCGATTCGGCAAAGGACTCCTTTCGCTCAATTGCGGACGAATATGTTGAGAAGCTGAAGAAGGAGGGACGTGCCGACCGGACGATCAGCAAGGTCAAAATGGCTCCTCGGCTTTGCCTATCCGACAATCGGCGACAAGTGCATTCGGGAAATCGATCCGGCCACCATCCTTACTGCCTTCGTCGCGTGGAGGTTCGCGGTCGATATGAATCGGCAGGCGATTACGCTCCACCATCGGTACCGTGTTTCGATATGCAATCGCGACTGCGCGCGCCGAGGCAGATCCGACGATCGCTTTAAGGGGCGCGCTCATCAGTCCAACGGTGAGTCCACGTGCCGCGATCACCGATCCTAAGGCCCTGGCCGGCTTGCTAAGGGCAGTGGATGCATTCGACGGACAACCAACAACCCGAGCCGCCCTGAAGCTGATGGCAATGCTGTTTCCCCGACCCGGCGAGCTGCGCGCGGCAGAATGGGAAGAGTTCGATTTCGAAAGCGCGGTGTGGAATCATTCCTGAAGCACGCATGAAAATGCGACGACCGCACCGCGTACCCCTTTCAAGGCAGGCCGTCAGTGTCCTGACCTCGCTTAGAGAACTCTCCGGCGGTGGATCCCTGCTCTTTCCCAGTGCTCGATCGGATTCGCGTCCGATCTCCGACAACACGCTTAACGCCGCGACGCCATAGAGCGGCAACTGGCCCACATTGAGAACAACGACGTTCGTCGAGCCTATAAGAGGCTACCGCGCATGGTTTTCGAGCAACAGCATCAACTCTGCTGAACGAATGCGGAAAATGGCATCCGGACGGCCCGGGCTGAGCGCTGGGAAGAGCGCGTCAAGATGATGCAATGGTGGGCCGACTATCTGGATGAACTCGAGAGCAACAGCGTGCGGGTGATCTCAATCGGAGGACGCGGCAAGCCAGCTGTCTATGCGCCACCGGGAGGGTCGATTTTGAACCCAACATCGAAAGGTCACCAAACGGCGAGACGAATATCCCACTCCCGAAAAACCTACCGATCGAACACTCGGCAATTCTGAAAGCGAAATGGTTGGCCCGGAGGACGACGTCAAATATTTTATTTTGTTAAGCTTTTCGTGGGCAGAAATCGAGATCTTTCCCGTATAGTTCCGTATGGTTCCGGCGCTCATTCGCTCTAACCCAATTCTCAGACGAACCTACTGGTATCTGGCAGGGCGCCCAAGCCATCCCTGACCGGGCCGCGTGCTGGTGCGGTAGCTGCCGCTGCTTGGTGCATCGGCGGATGTCCGAATTGGGGCCGGAAGCGGAACGACTGTTCTTGGATGGCAGGGTAAGGAAGCCCACCTTGACATCAGCCGAGGCAAACCACCGGACCTGCCGACGCGTCGTCTGTTCTTGCCGGAACGCCTGCGCGGCATGCCGGGATACTCCGGATCTGCGCGCGGCCGCGAACTCTCGCTAGTCCACCAAAGATATCGGCGACATGGGAAAGCAGGTCCTGAAAAGGGTGACGCGGTCGGCCAAAATGCAGGTGACACAGCCGTGGGGACGTCAGCATTCCGAGGCAAGCATCATGCGCTCACAAGCCTCATAATGGTGTCGATATTAAATTCCAGACGCTCATTTAGAGCGTCTTTCTCCATGAGGTCGCGCTCGAAAATAATCGAGCCTGTGAACCTGTTGGTCAGATAGTAGTATCCGATCGCGGCGATCGTGATGTTGAGCTGCACTGGGTCGATACCGCCGCGGAAGTCGCCGCTGCTGACGCCCCGCTCAAGTATGCCCGACACCATGGCGACGAATTTGCGGCTGGCGGTCTTGATCAGCTCGGACTTCTTCACATGCTTGCCGCGGTGAAGGTTCTCGCTGTTGACCAGGGTGATGAACTCCGGATTCTTCAGATAATACTGCCATGTAAACCGCACGAGGCGTTCAAGGGCATCCCTCGGTTCCAAGTCGTCGAGATGAAGTTTCTGCTCGGCCGTGCGGATGTCCAGATAGGCATTTTCCACCACAGTCTGGAAGAGACCGTCCTTGCTGCCGAAATAGTGGTAAATCATACGCTTGTTGGCGTTTGCCTTGGCCGCGATAACATCGACACGCGCGCCGCCGAGGCCGTTCTTGGCGAAATCGCTCTTCGCCGCTTCCAGAATACGAAGCTTGGTCGCTTCGGCATCCCGAAGCCGCTTCTTCTTGGCGACATTGCCTGATTTTCCGGACGTTGCGTCCACTTTGGCCGCTCCCTTGGTTCCAGTTCCAGCGTGTTGTCGACGATCGGTCATGCGCTGAAAGTCATTTCAATTGTCCAAGAAGTCAACAGGCCGCGCACCGTGCCGCCGCTTGACTCTCACACATTCAGGAAGTAACTAGATGGTGCATTCAGCGACCAAGAGAGCGGTTTGGACGGCCTGGCTTCTCGGGGTTGCTCAATAGACGGCCCGCCCTTGCGGGCTGTCGCCAAATGGGAGGTAACATGTCGACTTTCATCAAGGATTTCATCGAGCGCGAGACCGTCAACCGACGCAATTTCCTGCTCGCCACGGCTGCCGGCATGGGGGCGATGGCCGTGCCATTCGCCTTCGGCGGCAGCGCTGCCCGAGCGGCGATCAGCGACCCGGCGATCGCCTGGTCGTACCGCGACCGCGCCTCGGCTTACTGGAACTCGATCGTGTCGGGCGGCGAGGCACTCGTGGAATCCCTCGGCAAGACCAAGGATTCCCTCGTCTCGCTGATCAACGAAGGCTCCTCCGAAAAGTCGCTGGCCGACATCAAGGCGTTCCTGGCCAAGACCGGCGGCAAGTGCGCTATCGCCTGCGACGCCAATGACAGCCCGAACGCCCGTCCGGTGGTCGAGGCTGTGCGCGACGCCGGCGCCTACATTTCCACGATTTGGAACAAGACCGACGACCTGCACCCGTGGGACATCGGCGACAATTACGTCTCGCACATGACCTGGTCGGACGAGAAGCCGGCCGAGCAGACGGCGCGGATCCTGTTCGACGCCATGGGCGGCAAGGGTGGCGTCGTGCATCTGGGTGGCATTGCCGCCAACAACCCGGCAATCGAGCGTCTGAACGGCTTGAAGAACGCCTTGAAGGACTTTCCCGATATCGAGCTTTTGGATGCTCAGCCCGCAGACTGGGACACGACCAAGGGCACGGAGCTGATGGCGTCTTTCCTGACGCGCTTCGGCGACAAGATCACCGGCGTGCACTGCGCCAACGACAACATCGCCTATGGCGTGATCGAGGCGCTGCGCGCCGAGGGGATCGAGAATATGCCGATCGTCGCCTATGACGGAAATCCGGAGGCCGTGAAGCTGGTGATGGAGGGCAAGCTCCTGGCGACCGTCTTCACCAATCCGCACTGGGGCGGCGGCATCACGGCGGCGCTCGCTTATTACGCCGCGACCGGCGCCTTCAAGCCTTCGGAAGAGCCGAAGGAGCACCGCGAATTCTACGGCCCGACGGTCCTGGTCACCAAGAAGGACGCGGCGGACTTCAAGGCCAAATATCTGGACGCCGTTCCTTCGTACAATTGGAAGGATTTCTGGGGACCGAGCAACGGCCAGATCAAGTACAAGTAATACGAAGCTCGATCGAGCGGCCCTGAAACGGGCCGCTCCCCCCTATACGGCACGCTTGGACGGGAGGCCGGAGTTGCCACGCATCCTCACGCGGGAGAACGCGATCCGCTGGGCGCCCTTCATGGTGCTTCTCGCGCTCATAGTGCTATTCACGGCGATAAACCCCTCATTCCTGTCGCAACGCAACTTCGCGCGCATCGCGATCGCGGCGGCGCCCGCGCTCATGGTGGCGGTCGGGGTGACCTTCATCATCGTGATGGGTTCTATCGACCTTTCCATGGAGGGCGTCGTTTCCCTGACGGCCGTTCTTTTTTGCTTCCTGATGCTGGCGCTCGGCGGAACGCTCGCGTCGGGCGGCTGGATCGCAATCCCGGTCATTCTCGCCGTCGGGGCCGCGATCGGCCTGGTGAACGGTTTCATCCACGTCAAGCTGAAGATACCATCCTTCATGGCGAGCCTCGCGCTCGGATTCATCGGCACGGGCGCCGCGATCCTGCTGACCGGCGGCGACATCGTCAAATTCAACGATCCGACGTTCCGCGCTCTGCTGACCTGGCGCATCCTCGGCTTTCCGCTGATGGTCTATGTCGCGGGGCTCTGCCTCGTCCTCGCCTGGTTCATCCAATCTCAGACCCGCCTTGGGCGTTACTTTTATGCGGTCGGCGGCGGCGAGGAACTCGCCCATGCCTCGGGCGTGCGGGTGCAGCATGTGAGGATGGCCGGCTTCTCGCTTGCCGGCTTCTTTTACGCGATCGCGGCGATCCTGCAGGTGGCGAAGCTCGGCCAGGCCGAATCCGTCACCGGATCGAACTTCATGTTCATGTCCATCACTTCGGTGGTGGTCGGCGGCGTGGCGCTCTGGGGTGGCATCGGCGGCGTTTGGAACACGCTCGTCGGCGTCCTGATCGTCGCCGTCATCAACAACGGCATGGTGGTCATCGGCCTGCCCGATTTCCTGCAGGCCGCCGTTCTCGGGCTGCTGGTCATCATAGCGGTCATCCTGTCGACGGACCGGCGCGCGGTCGCGTTCGTCAAGTGAGGCCGCAATGTATGAATTGAAAGCCGTCGAAAAGAAGTTTCCGGGCGTCCATGCGCTGAAATCGGTCGACTTTTCCATCAGCCGGGGGGAGATCGTCGGGCTGGTGGGCGAGAATGGCGCTGGCAAATCCACGCTCATGAAGGTGATCTACGGCGCCTACCAGCCCGACGGCGGCGAGATGCTCATCGATGGCAAGCCTGTCCGGTTCGGCGGCCCGCGCGACGCCATGGAGCGAGGCATCGGCATGGTGTTTCAGGAGCAATCGCTGATCACCAACCTGTCCGTGATGGAAAACATCTTCCTGGGCTATGAAGACCAGTTCTCGCGCTTCGGCGTGGTCAACTGGAAGGCGATGGCCAAAGCCGCCGGGAAGCAGCTTGCAAAGGTCAAGCTCGATATCGATCCGCGCACCATCACCTCGAGCCTTTCCTTCGCGCAGCGCCAGCTTGTGGAACTGGCCAAGGTGCTGACGCTGGAGGAGCGGGTGCAGGGTCATCTGGTCGTCCTGCTCGACGAGCCCACCTCGGTGCTGGCCGAGGAAGAGGTGAAGCTATTGTTCAAGCTCGTGCGGGAGTTGACGACGCGCGCTTCATTCATCTTCGTGTCCCACCGCATGGACGAGGTGATGGAGCTCTCGGACCGAATCTACGTGATGAAGGACGGCCAGGTGGTCGATGTCGTCTCGCGCGGCGCAGCGACACCGGAGGCGATCCAGCACAAGATGGTCGGCCGCCATGTCGATAAGGAATATTACCGTGAGCAGCGGCAAAAGCCCTACGACGCGACGAGGCCGCTGGTGGAGCTGTCGGGCGTGGACCTGCCGGGACGGGTTCACGATATCTCGCTGACGCTGCATGCCGGCGAGGTCCTGTGCCTGGTCGGCACCGAGGGCTCCGGCCGCGAAGCGATCCTTCGAACAATCTACGGCATGCGCACGCCTACCAAGGGCACGCTGAAGATCAAGGGCGAGACCGTCTCCAGGCTGACCGCCCGCGCAGCGGTGGAGCGCGGCGTCGGCTATGTGCCGCGCGAGCGCAAGATCGAGGGCATCGTGGCCGGCATGAATGTCTACGAGAACATGACGCTCTCGCAAATGCCGCACTACGCGCGGATGGGCTGGCTCGACGTGGCCGACGAGCGTGCCCTTGCCCGGAAATGGATCGGCAAGCTCGCCATCAAGGCAAGCTCCGAATATGCCGACTGCGGCAACCTTTCCGGCGGCAACCAGCAGAAGGTCGTGCTTGCCAAATGGCGGTCGGGCGGCTCCGACATCATGCTGCTCGATCATCCGACCCGAGGCCTGGACATCGGCGCCAAGGAGGATGTGTACGACATGATCAGGGAGATGTGCGACGACGGGGTCGGCGTTGTCCTGGTCGCCGACACGCTCGAAGAGGCGATCGGCCTCTCCCACACCATCGTCGTCATCAAGGACGGTGAGATCCAGAAGCGCTTCGACTGCGTGCCCGGTTCCAAGCCGACGCTCTACGACCTTCTGCACTACATGATCTGAGGGGCCTCCATGGACATCCAACGCCTCAAGCCGCACTTCCCCTGGATCACCCTCCTGGTCCTGGTCACGATCGTCGGCATCGCCGATCCGAGCTTTCTCAAGCCCGCCAATCTGCTGAGCCTCGCAGGCGATATCGTGCCGCTGTTCATCATGGCGCTGGGACTGACCTTCGCGATCTACATCGGCGGCATCGACCTGTCGGCACAGTCGATGGCGAACATGATCACCGTCGTCGCCTCGGTCTATCTGGCGCCGTTGGGGATCTGGGTGGCGGCGCTCTGCATCCTTGCCGGGTTCACGCTGGGAACGCTCTCCGGCTACCTGACCACCCGCATGTACGTCCCATCCTTCATCTCCACGCTGGCCGTCGGCGGGATCTGCTTCTCGGTGGCGCAATGGCTTTCCGGCAACCGCGCCCTGAACATGGACGCCACCCAGCGCAACGAGACGTTCGGCTGGATGATCGGTCGAACCGGTATCGTGCCGCACGAGCTCTTCATCGCCATCGGCCTGCTGGCGATCTGCTTGCTCTTAGAACGGCGCACGGTCCTCGGCCGGGCGCTGAAGGCAGTGGGCGCCGGCGAACTGGCTGCAGCCGCGTCCGGTCTCAACGTCGCCCGCTACAAAATCCTCGCCTTTGCGATATCCGGAGGGCTGGCCGCGGTGGCCGGGCTGCTGTTCTCCGTCAAGCTGTCGGGCGGCGCGCCGACGATCGCCAACGGCTTCCTGCTGCCGGCCATCGTGGCGGTGCTTGTCGGCGGAACACCGCTGACGGGCGGCGTCGGCGGTGTGCTCAACACCGCGATCGGCACGCTGATCGTGGCGGTCATCCGCGCCTCGATGCTCTATTTCGGCATCGCGGCGACGCAGCAACAGATGGTTTTCGGCCTGGTGCTGATCGCGGCCATCGCCCTGACCATCGACCGCTCCAAGCTTCGCACGGTGAAGTGAGACAAGCCATGGCAACAATGCGCGCCGTCCTGACCGCTCCGCACCGTTTCGATCTGCGCGAGGTCGCCGTTCCGGAGGTGGGACCTGACGACGCCTTGATCCGTGTCCAGCGGACCGGCATATGCGGCACGGACATCCATATGTTCAACGGTCACTATGCGGCCGACCGGCTGCCGTTGGTGCCGGGCCACGAGTTTGCCGGGACGGTCGCAGCGACAGGCGAGCGTGTGAAGCATATCAAGCCGGGCACGACCTGCGTCGCGGATATCAATATCGGCTGCGGCCAGTGCTATTGGTGTCGCCGCAACGAGATCCTCAACTGCCCGTCGATGACGCAGGTGGGCATCGGGCGCGAAGGCGCCTTCGCCGAATATGTGTGCGTGCCGGCCAGGCTTGTCATACCGGCCCCGGACGATGTGCCGGTCGAGGTGCTTGCCCTGACGGAGCCGGTGTCCTGCGTGGTGCGCGCCGCGCGCAAGGCGCAGGCGAGTTTCGGCCAGTCCGTGGTGATCCTCGGAGCCGGACCAATCGGCAATCTGCATGTCCAGATGATGCGCCTGTGCGGCGCCGCGCCGATCATCATCGCCGACCTGTCGCAAGACCGTTGCCGCCTTGCCCTTGCAGCCGGGGCGGACGCAGCGGTCGCCGATCCCGCCCAGCTTAAGCAGGAGGTGCTGAAAAGGACCGGCGGGCGCGGCGCGGATCTTGTGATCGAAAGCGTCGGTTCGCCGCGGCTTTACGCGTTCGCTTTCGAGCTCATCCGCAAGGGCGGCCATGTCGCTTTCTTCGGCCTCAGCGGACCCAACGACACGGTGCCGGTCGATATCCTTCGCACCATACTCGAGGAGAACAGTCTCAAGGGCTCGGTTGCCGGCATGGGCGAAGACATGCACGATGCGCTGACGCTCTTGTCGCATGGCCGCTTCCGAACCGAGGCGTTCACACGCGCGACCTTTCCGCTCGACGACATCCAGCGCGCCTTCGAGACCCTGGCCGAGCGGCCCCGGGATCTCAAGACGCAAATCATATTGAACTAGGCGCCGGCGCGACCCGCTTGCCAGGAGCAGTGGGCGGCCGGCGCACCGCCAGAACGGAGGCATTCCATGCTCGATTTCACTGACCGCGCACCCCTGCCGGATGCACCACGCGAATTCGGGTTCTGGTCGGACGGATCCTGGCGCAAGGGCGGCGCATTGTTCGAGCGCCGGTCGCCGGGCCACGGCGTGCCGGTGACGCTCACGCCCAGATGCACGGTGGACGACCTCAATGCCGCCGTCGCGGCGGCGCGCCGCGCATTCGAGGATCGCCGGTGGGCCGGACTGCCAGGCGCCGACCGGGCCGGCGTGCTGCTGAGGGCGGCCGAGACCCTGCGCCGCCGCCGCGACGAAATCGCCTATTGGGAGGTCCTGGAGAACGGCAAGCCGATCTCCCAGGCGCGCGGCGAGATCGATCACTGCATTGCCTGCTTCGAGGTCGGCGCGGGCGCCGCGAGGCTGTTGCATGGCGACAGCTTCAACAGTCTCGGCGACGGCCTTTTCGGCATGGTGCTGCGCGAGCCGGTCGGCGTGGTCGGGCTCATCACGCCCTGGAATTTCCCGTTCCTGATCCTGTGCGAGCGCATTCCCTTCATCCTTGCCAGCGGATGCACCGTCGTCGTCAAGCCTTCGGAGGTCACGTCGGCGACCACGCTGATGCTCGGCGAGATCCTTTCCGAAGCCGGCGCGCCGGACGGCGTCTACAACGTCGTCACCGGATCAGGCCGGACGATTGGCCAGGCTTTGAGCGAGCATCCCGATGTCGATATGCTGTCCTTCACCGGATCGACATCCGTCGGACGCTCATGCGTCCATGCGGCGGCCGATTCGAACTTCAAGAAACTCGGCCTGGAACTGGGCGGCAAGAATCCGATCATCGTCTTCGCGGACAGCGACCTCGAGGACGCGGCGGACGGCGCAGCCTTCGGCATAAGCTTCAACACGGGCCAGTGCTGCGTGTCGTCGAGCCGCGTCATCGTGGAGCGCTCGGTCGCTCGCGAGTTCGAGGAAATCCTTGCCGCCAAGATGGCCAGGATCGTCGTCGGCGATCCGCTGCAGACGAAGACGCAGGTGGGAGCCATCACCACCGATGCGCAGAATTCGACCATCCTGAGCTATATCGACAAGGGCAAGGCCGAAGGGGCAACGCTTGTCGCCGGCGGGCAAGCGCTGGATTTCGGCGGCGGCCAGTATATCGCGCCGACACTGTTTTCCGGGGTCACGCCCGCAATGTCGATTGCCCGCGACGAAATCTTCGGGCCCGTCCTGTCGTCCTTCCATTTCGACACGGTCGAGGAGGCCATCGGCCTCGCCAACGACACGGTGTATGGCCTGGCTGCCAGCGTGTGGACAAAGAACATAGACAAGGCGCTGGTGGTGACGCGGCGCGTGCGCGCCGGCCGGTTCTGGGTGAACACGATCATGGCCGGAGGGCCGGAAATGCCGCTCGGCGGCTTCAAGCAGTCCGGCTGGGGAAGAGAGGCCGGAATGTACGGCGTGGAGGAGTACACACAGGTGAAGTCCGTCCACATCGAGATCAGGAAGCGTGCCCATTGGATCAAGTGATGACGACAGGTTTCGACTATGTGATCGTCGGCGCAGGCTCTTCGGGCTGCGTTCTTGCCGCGCGCCTGTCCGAGAATCCGGCAGTCCGCGTCTGCATAATCGAGGCCGGAGGCAAGGACAGCCATCCGCTGATCCATATGCCGGTCGGCTTCGCCAAAATGACCACCGGACCGCTCACCTGGGGCCTGGTGACGGCTCCGCAGAAGCACGCGGACAATCGCGAGATCCTCTACGCGCAGGCAAAGGTGCTGGGCGGCGGCTCGTCGATCAATGCCGAGGTCTACACCCGGGGCCACGAGACCGACTACGACCGGTGGGCGAACGAGGAAGGCGCGGACGGCTGGGCGTTCAAGGACGTGCGCAAGTACTTCCTTCGTTCCGAGGGCAACAGCATATTCTCCGGCAGGCTCCACGGCACCGACGGACCGCTCGGGGTGTCGAACATACCCGATCCGAACGTCGTCTCGCGCGCCTTCGTCCAGAGCTGCCAGGAATACGGGCTGCCCTATAATCCGGACTTCAACGGCGCGAAGCAGGAAGGCGCCGGCATCTACCAGACCACGACGCGCAACGCCCGCCGCTGCTCGGCCGCCGTGGGCTATCTCAAGCCTGCCCTGGCGCGCCCGAACCTCACGCTGATCACGGGGGCGCTGGTCCACCGCGTCGTCTTCAAGGGCCGCCGGGCCGTTGGCGTCGAATGCTCGGTCGGCGGCTCGCTGAAGGTCATAAATGCCGACAGCGAAGTGCTGGTCACCTCGGGAGCGATCGGAACGCCGAAGCTGATGATGCTGTCCGGCGTCGGCCCTGCGGATCACCTGCGTCAACATGGTATCGAAACGATCCAGGACCTCCCGGGCGTCGGGCAGAACCTCCAGGATCATTTCGGCATCGACATCGTGGCCGAGCTGAAAGGCCACGATTCACTCGACAAGTACAACAAGACGCACTGGATGCTGTGGGCCGGCATTCAGTACATGCTGTTCAAGACCGGACCGATAACGTCGAACGTCGTCGAGGGCGGCGCCTTCTGGCATTCCTCGGGGAATCATGCCGGAGCGGTTCCCGATCTGCAGTTCCACTTCCTGGCCGGAGCCGGCGCGGAAGCGGGCGTTCCTTCGGTCCCGAAGGGATCGTCCGGCATCACGTTGAACAGCTACACGCTGCGCCCGAAATCGCGTGGGAGCGTGACGCTCCGTTCGCCGGATCCGCGCGACAATCCGGTCGTCGATCCCAATTTCCTCGCGGACCCGGACGACCTCAGAGTGTCGGTCGAAGGCATCAAGATCAGCCGGGAGATATTCAATCAGCCTTCGCTGCGAAAATTCATCAAGGAACTCCGTTTCCCTGACACGAATGTGCGCTCGCAGTCAGACTATGAAGCCTATGCGCGACGCTCCGGCCGCACCTCGTATCACCCGACCTGCACCTGCAAGATGGGGAATGATGCGATGTCCGTGGTCGACCCTCAACTGCGAGTGCACGGGCTGGATGGCATCCGCATCTGCGACAGCTCGGCAATGCCGTCCCTGGTCGGCTCGAACACCAACGCGGCGACTATCATGATCGGCGAGCATGCGTCGGACCTGATCCGAGGCAACCGCTAGGATTTGCCAGTCACCTCGGATCTGCTCGCTCTTCCGGTTCGCGCGCTCAGGCGTCGAAATCCGGAGCGTATGGGATCAGCCGCTTCCCGACAACGCGATAACCGACGGCATTCATGGCGTTGATGCGGCCCATGTCGATACTCGACAAGGTGAAGTCCATCACGTCGAAATTCGAGCGGATGTTGTCCGGTTTGGTGGACATTGTGTTGATCGGCAAACCCTTCTGCAGGATCCAGCGCAGCACGACCTGGGCGGCCGACTTGCCGTATGCGGCGCCGATATCGGCGAAAAGCGGATGCTTGAAGACCTCGCCGCGCGCGACCGAGCAGTAGGAAGACAAAGGGATACCCGTTTCACTCGCGGCCGCCAACAGCTTGCGCTGGTCAAGCAACGGGTGGAATTCCACCTGGTTCGTGACGAGCGGCACGCCGGTAATCTGCCTAGCCTGGCGCATCATCGCCGCTGTGTAGTTCGAAACGCCGATGGTGCCGGCGAAACCCCGCTCCTGCGCCTCCTGAAGCAGTTCCAGGGAAAGCTTGATATCGCCTCCCGGCGTCGGCCAGTGAAGCAAAAGGATATCGACACGATCCAACCTCAGATCCCGCAAGGACTGTTCGACCGATGGCATGAACCGTTCCCGCGAGAAGTTCTCAACCGTGACCTTTGTCGTGATGCAGAGCTCGTCCCTGGCTATGCCGCTCTCGGCCAGGGCCAGGCCCGTGTCGGCTTCATTGCCATAGGCCTGAGCCGTGTCGAATGCGCGGTAACCCGCATCGATCGCAGCCGCGATCGCAGCCCGCAGCGTATCCCCCTTAAGAGGGAAAGTTCCAAACATCCGCTGGTTCGCCTTCTGGAACATGATGTTCATAAAAATCCTCCCGCTGGTTGCCGTCGGCGCGGAGCTTGCCTTGCAAGCCGCAGGCGGCTATATCACGTTTATAACTATCTAGTTACTTATTGCCAAGCCTTTGGAGAGGTAGCGTGAGCAAGGTCAGGTCCGCAGCGGAGGCTGTCGCCGCGATAGGCGACGGAGCGGTGGTAGCGGTCAATTCGTCGTCCGGCCTGCTTTGCCCGGATGCCGTGCTTGAAGCCCTTGGCAAACGTTTCCTAGGCGAAGGGGCGCCGCGCAACATCACCACCATCCATCCGATTGCCGCCGGCGACATGTTCGGCACCAAGGGGGTCGATCACATCGCCCTGCCGGGCTTGATCAGCCGCATCATCGGCGGCTCATATCCCTCAGGACCGACCAATGCCGAGCCGCCGCTGATCTGGCAGCGTATCCTTGCCGAGGATGTGGCGGCATGGAACTTCCCCTCCGGGATCGTGTTCGACATGCTACGCGAGGGCGCGGCGCAGCGTCCGGGTGTGTTGACCAAGGTCGGCATGGAGACATTTGTCGATCCGATGCTCGAGGGCGGAGCCATGAACGCTTCGGCCCGGAAGGCGCCGATCGTGCGGCGCGTCGAATTCAACGGCGAGACCTGGCTTCACTTCCCTCCCCTCCGGCCGGATGTGGCGATCATCCGCGCGACTACCGCCGACGAGAAGGGAAACCTCACCTTCGAGCAGGAAGGCGCGACGCTTGGCGCCATGGAAATGGCGCTTGCGGCGCGCAACTGCGGCGGCATCGTCATTGCCCAGGTCAAGCGCGTCGCGGCTCCGGGCACGCTACGGCCGCATGATGTGCATGTGCCCGGTATCCTGGTGGATTTCATCGTCGAGGCGCCGGACCAGCTGCAGACCACGGCGACCGCTTATGACCCGGCCATATCGGGAGAACTGTTCCGGCCGCTGCACACATTCCGTACCCCGGAATACAATGTCTCCAAGGTCATCGCGCGTCGCGTCGCGCAGGAGCTTCGAGCGGGCTGGGCAGTCAATATCGGCTTCGGAATCTCGGCCAACGTGCCTCGCATCCTGATCGAAGAGGGCCTGCACGGCGCCGTCACCTGGGTGATCGAGCAAGGGCCGGTGGGCGGCGTGCCGTTGCTCGACTTCAAGTTCGGCTGCGCCTCCAACGCGGAAGCCTTCGTCGCCTCCCCGCACCTTTTCACCTACTTCCAGGCCGGAGGCTTCGACTGCTCCTTGCTGTCGTTCCTCGAAATCGGCTCCGACGGATCCGTCAACGTCTCGCGGCTTTCCTCGACGCCGCATCGCACCGCCGGCGCCGGCGGCTTCGTGGACATCACCTCGCGGGCGCGCAAGATCGTGTTCTCCGGCAACTTCAACGCCGGCGCGAAGATGCGGCTGGAGAACGGCAAGCTGGTCATCGACAAGGAAGGCAAGGTCGCAAAGATCGTCCCGAAGGTGGACCAGGTCAGCTTCTCAGGCGCGCGCGCCGTCAGCCAGGGCCAGGACGTCACCTATGTGACGGAAAGATGCGTCATCCGCCTGACCGCCGACGGCCTGGTCGTCACCGAAATAGCCCCCGGGCTCGACCTCGAGCGCGATGTCCTGCGGCAGGCGGCGGCTCCTCTCGTGGTCTCGCCGGCACTGAAGCTGATGGAGGCGGCGCTGTTCCTCGACCAGCCGATCGGGTTGCGGCTGTGAGCGATCCCCGCCTCGACCTCAGCTTCGACGGAGCAGTCGCGCGAGTGACCATCCGCCGGCCTGAGAAGCTCAACGCCCTCGATGCCGCGATGGTCGATGCGCTCGTGCCGTTGTGCAGGGCGGTGGAGCGTTCCGCGGCGAAGGTGCTGATCCTGTCCGGCGAGGGCGAGAAGTCGTTCTCCGCGGGCGGCGACGTCGCCGCCTGGAGCGCGCTCGACCCGGCGGAGTTCGCGCGCCACTGGATCCGCGACGGCCATGCCGGCTTCGACGCTCTCGCCAGGCTTTCGCAACCGGTCATTGCCGTCCTCAACGGCCATTGCCTTGGCGGAGGCCTGGAGCTTGCGGCCTGCGCCGACTATCGGATCGCCGAGAGCCACGCCCGCATCGGTCTGCCTGAAACCGGCCTTGGGATCACACCGGGCTGGTCGGGCACCCAGCGCACGGCTCGCCGTTTCGGCACCCAGTTGATCCGCCGCATGTCGCTCTTCGGCGAGGTCTATTCCGCCGACGAGGCCTTGAGATTGTCGCTTGTCGACAAGGTCGTCGGCAAGGGTGACGGCCTCGCGGCGGCCGAACAACTTGCCGCTATCGTCGCAGGCCGGTCCGCTACCGCCACGGAGCTCGCCAAGATGCTCATCAACGCTGCCGAAGGCGAGGAACGGGAGCGTGTCCTGGATGCGTTTGCCGGACGTATCGCCGCCGGCAGCGACGACCTTCGGGCGGGCCTGGCTGCCTTCCGGGAAAAGGGCCTCCGGTCGAGAGATTGATCTCGAGCCCGATCTGAACGCAGTAGAAATCTGTTTCGCAGGGCGGCGGCTGACCACTCAACAGCCCTCGAACGTGGCATATCCGTACGGTTGCGAGCGATGCCCGGCTGTCCAGCTTCTGTCTTCAACAAACGGAGCGGAAGCGCTCCACGCAGGCGTCCAGCACGTCCCCGGGGTCACGCTTCCACCAGTTCTGCGCCGAGAACACCTCCACCTCGCACGGCCCGTCGTAGCCGGCCGCTTCCACCGCCGCGCGGATCGCCTTCAGGTCGGCCACGCCGTCACCCATCATGCCGCGGTCGAGCAGCACGTCGCGTGTCTGCGCCAGCCAATCGCACAGGTGATAGCCAAAAATGCGTTTCGGCCCGGCCCGCAGCAATTCGCCGGCGAGCGCGCGATCCCACCAGACGTGGTAGACGTCGACCGCGACGCCAACGTTGGACGCATCAATGGCAAGGCAAAGATCGACCGCGTCGCGCATCGTCACCAGGCAGGAGCGGTCGCCACCATAAACCGGATGCAGCGGTTCGAGAGCCAGGCGAACGCTTCTGGCCGCCGCGTAGGCTGCAGCTTCGGCGACACGGTCAGCGACCAGCTTGAGGCTTTCGCCGATGCCTTTCGTTCCCGGCTCGACGCCGCCGCAAACGATGGTCAGAACAGGGGCGCCGAGACCCGCGGCCATGTCGATCGCGGCGCGGAAATCGTCCATGATCGCCGCGCGGCCGGGCAGCCCCATGGGGCCGGTGAGGTAAGGCGCGCGGCACAGGCCGACGACACTCAGGCCGGCCGCGCGAACCCGCTCGCCGATCTCGACGGCGCGGTCGCCGATTTCGCGACGCCAGAAGACGATGCCGGGTATGCCGCGCTCAGCGCAGGCATCAAGCACACGCTCGATAGGCCAGCCCGCGCCGTGCCCGTCCAGATTATGGCCGAGCGTCGCCGTATTGAGCGCCAGCGCGGAATGGTTCGCCGTGAAGTCGCGCATGTTTCCGGTCAGAGCCCATAAAGGGCAAGCAGCTTGCGCATGCGTGCGGCCGCCAGCTCGGGATCCGCCAGGAGGCCGCAGCCGTCGGCCAGCTTGAACACTTCCACGAAATAGGGCAGCGGCCGCATCGACTGGGCGCCCCCGAGCATGACGAAATGATCCTGGAACCCGTTCAGCCAGGCGAGGAACACGACCCCCGTCTTGTAGTATTGGGTGGGCGCTCGAAAGATCAGACGCGCGAGCGGCACGGTAGGATCCAGCGCGGCGTGGAACCCCTGGCTATCGCCCCGGCCGAGCCGATCGATGGCGTAGGCGGCGGCCGGCGCCAAGGGATCGAAGATACCAAGCAGAGCGTGCGAGAACCCCTGTTCGTCACCCGCGATCAGCTCCGGATAATTGAAGTCGTCGCCGGTATACATCTTCACGCCGGCGGGCAGACGGCGGCTCATCGCGATCTCCTTCTCCTTGTCGAGGAGGGAAATCTTGATGCCGTCGACCCTAGCGGTGTTGTTTCCGATGATCGCCAAGACCGTCTCGAGCGCGTCCTCGAAGCGGGCGGCTCCCCAATAACCCTTGAGGGCCGGATCGAACATCTCTCCCAGCCAGTGCAGGATCACCGGCCTGTCGCAGCGCGCGAGCACATCGCCATAGATCGAAACATAATCCTCGGGCGAACGCGCCACGGCCGCCAATGCCCGGCTGGCCATGACGATCAATCTGCCGCCGACCTTCTGGATGGCCTCGAGCTGCTCGAAATAGGCTCGGCGAACATCGTCGAGCGTGCGTGCATCGGCCGGTCCGAGCTGATCGGTGCCGGCGCCGTTGAAGACGAGCGCGTCGGGCAGCTCGCTCCTGGTCCTGCGGATCAGCTCCAAGGCCGAAGGCCAATCGAGGCCCATGCCACGCTGCGCGGTGTCCATCGCCTCGGCGATGCCGAGGCCGAGGCCGTGAAGATGGCACCTGAATGCCATCGTGGCCTTCCAGTCGATGGCGGCGGGACCGCCGGGATCGTTGAAGCTGAAAGGATCCGCCACAACATGGGCCGCCGACAGCACGGTACGTGGCGCATCAGAGGGCAATCGCGCGGCCGGAATCGTCTTGCCTTGAAGCCGGTAGTCGGAAAGTCTGCCCGTGTTATCCGGCAGTTGGATGATCATGGCGTTCTCCCTGACGATACGCCGCAGTCAGAACCGCGGCACCAGCATGCCCGCGTCGACGGCAATGACATGGCCGGTCGTATAGGGCAGCTCGCCCGTGGCGAGCGTCGCCATGACGCGACCGACATCTTCCGGCTTGCCGAGGCGGCTTATCAATGTCAGCCCCTCCTCGTCGATGCGGCGCTGATAAGTCTCGCTGACCGCCTTGGTCATGGCCGTTTCGATCAGGCCAGGCCTGATGTCGTAGACAGCGATGTTCTCGCGACCAAGGCGGACGGCGAAGACCTGGCTGACCATCGCGGACCCGGCCTTGGACACGCAATATTCGGCGCGCGGCTCCGCCACCGCCGTGGCATTGGAGGAAGAGACGTTGATCAGGCTGTAGAAGCGGCCGTCATCGCGCTCGCGGGCAAGCAGCCGCCTAGCCCAACGCTGCGACAGGAAGAACTGCGCCTTGGTGTTGATTGCCTGGCAGCGGTTGTAGCTCTCCTCCGTCACGTCGAGCGGGTCGCCGCGAGAAATGACCGACACGCCGGCATTGTTGATCAGCGTCGACAGGGGACCGATGGCGGCCTCGGCGGCTTCGAGCATGCTTTCGTGGCCGCCGAGATCGGCAACGTCGCCCGCGACACGCGCGACCGGGCCGCCGAGCGCAGCGACGGCGGCTTCGGCGGCTTTCAATTCCTCGTCATCGGACGGACCGTTGAGCGCCACGCCGAATCCGCGCCGGGCGAGCTCCAATGCCGTCGCAAGCCCGATGCCGCGGCTCGATCCCGTGACGAAGGCTGCATGACGCGATCCGGCACTCACGCCCGGGCTCCATGCTTGAGGAGCTCGCGGGCGATGATCATGCGCTGGATCTGGTTGGTGCCTTCATAGATCTGGGTGATCTTGGCATCCCGATAGAGGCGCTCGACCTCGAAGCCGCGTATGTAGCCGGAGCCGCCGAAGACCTGCACGGCATCGGCGGTGCGCGCCACGGCTATGTCTCCCGCGAAACATTTGGCGATCGAGCAGGCCTTGGTTGCATTCTCCCCCGCATCGATCTTCTCGGCGGCGCTGCGCACGAGCAGACGGGCCGCCTCGATGTCCTTCGCCATGTCGGCAAGCAGCCACTGCACGCCCTGGAAATCGGCAATCGGCTTGCCGAACTGACGCCGCTGCTGGGCATAGTCGACCGCTGCCTCGAGCCCGGCCTGCGCTATGCCGACGGCCAGCGAGGCGATGCCGACACGCCCCTTGTCCAGCACGCTCATCATCATGTGGAAACCGCGACCTTCTTCGCCCAGCAGCGCTTCGGGACCCAGGACGACATCGTTGAAATTGAGCGCGCCGACCTGGCTGGCCCGCTGACCCATCTTATGTTCCTTCGGACCGCGCTCTATTCCCTTGGCGTGCAGGTCGACGATGAAGATCGACATGCCGCGATGGCCCGCATCCTTGTCGGTGCGCGCCAGCACGAAACCGACGTCGGCGACCGGCGCGTTGTGGATCCAGATCTTGCCGCCGTCCAGCCGCCATCCGTGCCCGTCGCGCGTGGCGGTGGTGCGTATCCCGGAAACATCGGTCCCGGCTTCAGGCTCGGTGATGCAGTAGGCAGCCTTCTTCTCGGCGCGCATGGCCGGACCCAGCCACTGCTGCCGCTGCGCCTCGCTGCCATGCTGGACAAGCAAGGTGCTGATCAGCTCGACGAGGCCGCATTGATCGGCGACGGACGCATAGCCGCGCGACAGCTCTTCCATCACCAGCGCATAGGTAAGCGTGTCGAAGCCGGGACCGCCCATGGCCTCCGGAACGCCGATACCGAAGAGACCGAGCTCGCCCATCTGCTCATATATCTCGCCAGGAAAGCGCTCATCCCGATCAAGCGCCTCTGCAACTGGACGAATGACATCCTCGGCAAACTGGCGCGCCATCTCGCGCACCTGCTGCTGCGTTTCGCTCAGCGGCACGGCCGACCTCCCTATGTAACTATCTAGTTACTCCTACGCTGGAATCGTCGGCGGCGTCAAGCGGCGGACTTCGCATCGCCATGCGTTGCCGTTACAAGTGCTTGCGGCTTCGGTCGAACTTAACTAGAAATAACCAGATGGTTACTAATGGAGGATATCATGAAGCCATCTGACAAGCGCGTATTCGGCCGGTCCGGCCTCAACGTCACGGCCTTCGCGTTCGGAACCGCTCCCATCGGCAATTTCCTTCATCCCATAGACGAGCAGACCGCGGATGCCATGATTCAGACCGCATGGGACGCGGGCATACGCTTCTACGACACGGCGCCGATGTACGGCCACGGCCTCTCGGAACTGCGGGCCGGGCATTCGCTGCGCTGGAAGAAGCGCGACGAGTTCGTCCTCGCCAGCAAGGTGGGCCGGGTGCTGAAGCCCGCGAAGCGCTCCGAGATCGACTTCGCGCCGTGGTCAAACGCCGCGCCGAACACCATGAATTTCGATTACTCCTACGACGGCACAATGCGGTCGTTCGAGGATTCGCTGCAGCGCCTGGCGCTTGAACACATCGACATGCTGTTCATCCATGACATCGATCGGTTCACCCGTGGCGACGAGCAGCCGGAAGTGTTCCGGCAGGCGATGGATGGCTGCTGGCGGGCATTGGAGAAACTGCGCTCCGAAGGCGTCGTGAAGGCGATCGGCGTTGGGGTCAACGAATGGCAGGTTTGCCACGAGGCGCTGAAGCAGCGCGACTTCGACTGCTTCCTGCTGGCGGGCCGCTATACGCTGCTCGAACAGGAAGCCCTCGACGAGTTCCTGCCGCTTTGCGTCGAGCGCGGCGCGGCGGTGCTGGTCGGCGGGGGCTTCAATTCCGGCATCCTGGCCACGGGCGCCGTTCCCGGCGCCAAGTACAATTATTCACCGGCGCCAAAGCCCGTCATGGAGAAAGTGGCGAAGATCGAGGAGGTCTGCCGCGCGCATGGCGTGCCGCTGCCGGCCGCCGCCTTGCAGTTCGTGGTGGCGCATCCGGCCATCCCGTCCTTCTGCGCCGGCACTCGCACTGTCCAGCAACTCGAGCAGAACCTTGCCTGGTTCAGTTACCCGATCCCCGGCGAGTTCTGGCAAGACCTGAAGAAGAACGGGCTGTTGCGGGAAGACGCGCCGGTGCCGGCATGAGTGTCGACGTCCGAGGGAAATCGCTCACAGGCCTCGGGTTGAGCTACGAGGACGTGGAGATCGGCGACCATTTCGAAACGCCTTCCACAGAAGTGACCGCGGCCATCATAGAAGCGCTCGCGGAAATGACCGGTGACCGGTTCGAAATCCACATGAGCGACGAGGCGGCACATCGGCACGGCTTCCCGGCGCGTGTAGCGCATGGTCTGCTTGTGCTGTCCCTTGTCGATGGTCTGAAGAACAATGCCGTCGCCCGGTTCCGAGCCGTGGCCTCGCTCGGCTGGAGCTGGAGGTTTTCAGCCCCGGTGCTCGCCGGCGACATCATCAAAGCCGAGGTGACGGTCGCGGAAAAGCGGGCCACTCGCAATCCGGCCCGCGCGATTGTTCGTCTGCGGTTCGTCGTTTGCAATCAGTGGGGACGGACCGTACAGGAAGGCGAGAACGAGTTGATGATTTATCGACGTGACATGGCTTGAGAGAATTCGTTCCTACCTCCATAGAGGCAAAGCACGCGATCTGCTTTCAGGCAACGACGGAGCTTGACTCTACGACCGAGATGAGGCGCAAGGCTGACATTCCTTGCGCATGACTTTCGAATATCGCCTAAGATTGATGCTCACTCCGCCAGTCCCAAGATGATGACGGTTTCAATCTCCGATACGCTGCCTCCGCGTAGCGAACCCTGAGGCCCGATCACCGCGCCATCCGAGATACAGTGGCAAGGGACGCACAGGTTCTATTGGGGAACCGAACCTATCCATTTCTATTGGTAGCAACTGCGGCTGACCTTCCCTACGCATCTGAAAGCAAACGAGGATTTTTTTCACTAAGATTCCGCCTCTGGCACCATCGACTTAAGGTTGTGCGTATCTGCACCTAAACCTTTGTTTTTCAATGCGATTTTCTTTCGTTACTATCTTCAACAGCCTAACCGCAACATTCGGCTCCGTTAACCGGAACCGAACCGGCGCTTGAGGCGCGTGAGGTCGCGACGGCATTCCGGCCACGCCCACCTTGCCAATGAAAACACCTGACTCTTTCCGGCTGGCTGTTGCGCAGAAAGAGGCAACCAGTGGCTGCCCTTCGCGTTGGTCATCATATTCAGCCGGGAAGATTCGATGCCGCTCACCGCTTTTGCCTTGAATTGCACACTCAAGATTCCTCGGGACGATGACGAGTCCTCGACCGATCGAATGCTTGCTGAGTTGACCAACGCTTTGGCGGCACATGACGTCGGATGCGAAACGGCACGTGCGCTCGTCCACAACATCAAGCCCGGCGTGCTCTCCGACCTGGGCGAAGGCGACGACTGGCCGAAGCTGTGGGAAAAGATCCTGGCCGCCGACATCTTCATCCTTGGCCTGCCAATCTGGATGGGGCAGCCGTCGTCCGTTGCCAAGCGCGTGATGGAGCGGATGGACGCATTCCTGTCCGAGACCGACGACAGCGGACGCATGCCGGCGGCAGGCAAGGTCGCGTTGGTGGCGATCGTCGGCAATGAGGATGGCGCCCATCACTGCCATGCCGAGTGCTATCAGGCGCTCAACGATGTCGGCTTCACCGTTCCCGCCAATGGCGGCGTTTACTGGGTTGGAGAAGCGATGGGCGACGTCAACTTCGTCGATCTTCCCGGGACACCGGAGAAAGTCGTCAGCATGATCAAGATGGCGGCTTCCAATGCCGCTCATCTGGCCGGGCTCTTCAAGACCAAAAACTATGCCGGCGTGCCTGCCGGCGAGTGATATCGTACTCTTATCGCCCGGCCAGGACATCGGCATTTCCGCCGATGCCCGCACCGGCAAAGGAAGAATGGCGCTTGGACCGAAGGTGCGGGACAACGCCTATAGCGCCAACTGCCGGGAGCGTCGCCCATGTTGCCGCTAATGCCGACCAAGTCCGCGTGCCGAGGATCATCTTCGGGAGCTGGACGCACGGCTGAGCGCCTTGCCCGTCCGAAGGAGTAGCAGGACTGTTAGACGAGCAGTTGCTCGATCCTGATCGGCAGGTCGCGGATACGCTTGCCGGTGGCGTGGTAGACCGCGCTGGCGACGGCAGCGGCCGTGCCGACATTGCCGAGCTCGCCGAGGCCTTTCACGCCGGCGGGGTTGACCGCATGGTCGACCTCCGGCACCAGGATCACCTGCAGGTCCTTGATGTCGGCATTGACGGGCACAAGGTAGTCTTGCAGGTCGCGATTCACATAGCGCGCGTAGCGCCTGTCGACCTCGGTCGCCTCATGCAACGCCTGACTGATGCCCCAGATCATGCCGCCCATCAGCTGGCTGCGCGCCGTGCGGGTGTTCATGATGCGGCCGGCGGCAAAGGCGCCGACGATGCGCGGCACGCGGACTTCCCTGGTATAGCGGTTGATGCGGACTTCGACGAACTCGGCGCCGAAGGCGTATTTCACGGAATCCTCGTCCTGCTCGCCGCCATGGAACTCCGGCGTTCCGGCATAGAGCTTCTTCAGCGCCTCCGGCGTCGCGTTCTTGGGGGCGAACTCGGCATATTCCTCGATCGCGCCGACCTGCATGGCTTTCAGGACATCCCCGACCTTGGCCGACGCGCCGCTCTTCGCCACGATCTTGCCGCCGGCAAGCTCGAATTCCTCATTATGGGAGCTGGCCAGCGGACCGCCTTCCGCGGTCGCTGCGGCGTAGAGCTTGGTGCGGATAGCGTCGCAGGCCATGAGCACCGCCGAGCAAACACTTGCCGTGGAGATCGACCCGCCCGAGACCGGAGCCGGAGGCAGGCTGCTGTCGCCCATTTCGACGCTGATCCTATCGATGCTCACGCCGAGACGCTCCGACGCCATCTGGCCGGCCACCGTGCGAACGCCTGTGCCGATCTCGTGCGAACCGCATTGCAGCCGCACATCGCCGTCGACCGTCAGGCGCACGCGCGCCGCGCATGGCGCGACGGCAGTGGGGTAAATCGCCGTGGCGCAGCCCATGCCGACCAGCCAGTCGCCGTCGCGCATCGCGCCGACCTTCGGATCGCGGTCGGCCCAGCCAAAAGCTTCCGCCGCCTGGTCGTAGCACTGGATCAGCGAACGGCTGGAGAACGGCTTCTTGCCGATCGGCTCCGCCTTCGGTTCATTGATCCGACGGAATTGGACCGGATCCATGCCAAGCGCCACTGCCATCTCGTCCATAGCGTTTTCAAGCGCGTAAACATAAGGCGTCTCAGGCGGTGAGCGCATGTAGCCCGGCGTGTTGCGGTCCGCCTGCACCAGCGAGACATGGGTCAGCACCGAGCCGTAGCCGTACATGCGGCCGGTGGCCGACGTGCCGCCGACGACATAGGCGTCCGGGCGCGACGTCACCTCCCAGCCTTCATGCGCGAAGGCGGTGATGTGGCCGTCCTTGCCGGCGCCGATGCGGATGCGGTGCCGGGTTTCGGCCCGGTAGGTCTGCGTGCCAAAAGCCTGCATGCGGCTGGTCACGCAGCGCACCGGACGTCCGAGGCGCTTGGCGGCCACCGCCACGATTGCCGTGCGCGGAGTCATCGGCCCCTTCGAGCCGAAGGCCCCGCCGATGAAGGGGCTGACGATGCGCACCTTCGCAGGGTCGATCTTCAACTGCCTTGCCAGCTCGACCTTCCAGCCGGTCACATTCTGCGACGGCTCGTGAACGGTCAGCTGGTCGCCTTCCCAGAAGGCCGTCGTTGAAAACAGCTCGATCGGGTTGTGATGCTGCGTGGGCGTCGAATAGCGCTGGTCGATCTTGACCGCGGCATCGGCATAGGCCGCATCGAAGTCGCCTGCCTTCACATCTTCCTTGAACAGAGGGCTCTTTCCGGCGGCAGGGATGGTCGCCGTCCCCGGGCTGTCGAAAGTCGCAGTCGGCTTCTCTTCCTCGTACTCGGCGCGGATCAGCCGCGCCGCTTCTTCGGCCGCCTCGAATGTCTCAGCAACCGCGAGCGCGACGATCTGACCGTCATGGAAGATCGTCCGATCGTGCAGCGGTCCGATAGAAGTCGCGCCGGAATTGCCGAATTTCGGTTTGTCCACCTTGTCCATGTCGCCATAGGTGACGATGTCGAGCAGGCCGGGCACCGCGCGGGCGTCGTCGAGACGAAGCTTCGTCACTTTGCCCTTGGCAATGCTGCTGGTGGCCAGCGCGCCATAAGCAATGTTGGCGGTGGGCAGATCGGCGGGGTAGTGGGCTTGTCCGGTGACTTTCAACCGTGCATCGACGCGCGGCAGCGGTTCGCCCATGTTCTCCTTGGGTCTGGGAGCGGCAGCGTCCATGGTCACACCTTCATGTCTCGGGTTTCAAGCAGCGCCCGCACCAGCGTTCGTTTTCCAAGCTCGATCTTGAATGCGTTGTGCTGGCGCGGTTGGGCTTGGGCGAAGGCGGCGTCGGCCGTCGCTTCTGCCGATGTCTCGTCGAGCTTCTTGCCTTGCAGGCTTTGTTCGGCCGCGCCGGCACGCCAGGGCACGGTCGCCACACCGCCGAGCGCAATGCGTGCCTCGCGCACGGTCTCGCCGTCCAGGTCGAGCGCGACGGCCGCCGAAGCCAGCGCAAAGGCATAGGATTCGCGGTCGCGGATTTTCAGGTAAAGCGAGCGCCGTGCCCACGGGATGGCGGGCACTTCGATCGCAGTGATGATCTCGTCAGCGGCGAGATCGGTCTCGATATGTGGCGTGTCGCCGGGCTGCCGATGCAGCTTGGCGAACGGGATCTTTCGTGCGCCGCGCGAGCCTTCGGCATGGACGACAGCATCGAGCGCTATCAACGCCTGGGCGAAATCGCCATGGTAAGTGGCGATGCATGCATCGCTGTCCCCCAGAACCGCATGCTGCCGGTTGAAGCCTTCCATCGCCGCGCAGCCGGAGCCAGGCACACGCTTGTTGCATTGCCAAGACGTCTCGCGGAAATATTCGCAGCGCGTGCGTTGCAGGATGTTTCCGGCCAGGCTTGCCATGTTGCGGATCTGGCCGCTTGCCGCCAAACGCAAACTGTCGGCAATGACGGGATAGCGCTCCTTGACCTCTCGGTGATCCGCAGCCTCGCCCATACGCACCAGGGCGCCGAAGCGGATGCCGTCATCGGTTACCCGGATTTGCCTCAGTCCAGACTCCTTGAGCCGGTTGAGATCAAGCAGGCGGTTGGGTTCCGCCACGCCGAGTTTCATGTAGTCGGCAAGGTTGGTACCCCCCGCGATGAACTGCGCATTTGCTCGCGTGGGTTGATCGTCGTTGGTCGTGAACCGGGACGCGATCGCGACCGCCGCGGAGATGTCGGCAGGCTGTTCATAGACGAACGGACGCATGTCAGGCTCCCTTCGTCTCGTCGCGCGCCTGCAGGATGGCGGCGACGATGTTGGGATAGGCGGCGCAGCGGCAGATATTGCCGCTCATATATTCGCGGATGTCATTCTCGGATTCGGCGTGACCTTCATTGACGCAACCGATCGCCGACAGGATCTGGCCCGGCGTGCAATAGCCGCACTGGAAGGCATCGTGGTCGATAAAGGCCTGCTGCATCGGATGCAGCTTGCCGTCGCTGGAGGCGAGCCCTTCGACCGTCGTGATGTCCTTGCCTTCGTTCATCACGGCGAAGCTCAGGCAAGACAGCACCCGCTTGCCGTCGACCAGCACCGTGCAGGCGCCGCACTGGCCGTGGTCGCAGCCCTTTTTGGTGCCGGTAAGGCCGGCATGGTCGCGGAGGGCGTCGAGCAGGCTGGTTCGGGTGTCGAGCGAAAGTTCATAGGGCTGCTCGTTGATCCTGAGCGACGTTACGACCGGCTGCCTCAATTTTGTTTGGGGGATGACTGGCGCCTCAGCCCGCGCGGTCGATGCTAGCAACGGTGCTGCCGCCGCCGAAACAGTACCTGCCATGAACCTTCTTCGACTGAACCCGTTGTTTGATGCGACTGACGGCTGGGACATGGCTCGCTCCTGGCTGGCTGGTCTTGTGCGCTAACCTTTCGATGGTTCCATTGTTCCGGCGCTGAACGCAGAACCGCGACACTTCACCAAACTGTGAGGCTCCTGCTCAACCGGAGTGCCGCGAGGCTTCGCCGGGAACATGCGGCGTGGCGAGGCGTTCTGTGCCAGTCCATCTCTCCGTCAGTAGGGCATCATGAAATCAAAGCTGGTCACTGAAACCTCTGGACAACGAATATTCGTGGTCGTGCTCGATCCGGGCGAGGAAGCCTTCGCCTCCCTCACGGCTTTCGCGGGGCAGAAGGGAATTACCGGCGCCTCGCTGACGGCGATCGGCGCCTTCGAGAGAGCAACGGTCGGATGGTTCGATTTCGGCTCGAAATCCTACCGCAAGCTACCGGTCGACGAGCAGTGTGAGGTGCTGAGCGCCATCGGCGACATCGCCGTCGACGACAGCGGCAAGCCAGCCTGCATCTGCATGCGGTGCTGGGCCTGAGCGACGGATCCACCCGCGGTGGGCACCTGCTGGAAGGCGTGGTGAAGCCGACCCTCGAAGTCACGGTGACGGAATCGCCCGTCCATTTGCGGCGTACGAAACGACCCGGCCTCGGCATCGCCCTGATCGATCTCGACGCGTAAAATCTCGCGCTACCGAAACCGCATCTTCGATCGAGCGTTCAAGCTTGATGGAACATGCGGATGTCTTTACGCGAAACGCAGCCGTCGAGCGATACGGCGGATGCCTGTGCGGCAACATCCGCTACCGCCTGACGGGGGAGCCGCGCGTGCATTACTGCCATTGCGATATGTGCCGGCGCACGACCGGGAGCGCCTTCGCCGTGCTTGGCTGGGCGCCTGTCGCCGGCCTCTCGTGGCTGACCACGGAACCAGCCTATCGCCGCTCCTCGCCGATTGCCCGCAGAAGCTTCTGCCGGTCTTGCGGTACGCCGCTTACCCTTGCCTACGACGCGAACCCGTACGAGGTCGCGATGCATATCGGGACCTTTGACGATCCGTCCGGGCTTGAGCCGCGTCATAATTACGGTTCCTCGCAACGGCTCGGCTGGGTCTGCTGCGGCATCGACCTGCCGCACCATGACACGGAAGAACGATGGTAGCGGCGCACCGGAGCTTGCCGTTGCCATCGGAAACGCCGCCGATGGAAGCGCGAACGGCGGAAGCCTTGCCCGAGGGAAATGGTTCCTGGCAATACGAGCCGAAATGGGATGGCTTTCGCTGCCTTGCCTTCAAGGACGGCAAGGCCGTCGATCTCAGGGCGAAATCCGGAAAGCCGCTTGGCCGTTACTTTCCCGAATTGATGGCGACGATGCAAAGCCTCGATGCGGAGGATTTCGTCGTCGACGGCGAGATCGTCATCGAGATCGACGGTCGCGCTTCCTTCGACGCGCTGCAGATGCGGCTGCACCCCGCGGAGAGCCGTATCCGCAAGCTGAGCATAGAGACGCCGGCGCGGCTGATCCTGTTCGACATGCTGGTCGCCCCGGGAGGCAAGATCATGCTCGAACGACCCTTGCGCGCCCGGCGCGAGGCTTTGGAGGCTTTTCTGTCCAAGGCGGCCAATCTCGGCCTCCAGCTGTCGCCATCGACCACCAATGTCGCCACCGCCAGGCAATGGCTGCAAGGCGCCGGCCACGGCCCGACCGATGGTGTCGTCGCCAAGATGCTCGACGAGCCATATCGGCCGGGCGAGCGCGCGATGGTCAAGGTCAAGCGGCTGCGCACCGCCGACTGCGTGGTCGGCGGTTTCCGCTATCTGAACGGCAAACGACAGGTCGGATCGCTTCTGCTCGGCCTCTACAACGACAATGGGCAACTCGATCATGTCGGCTTCACATCGACCATCGCCAATGAAGACCGCGCGGCGCTCACGGCGAAGCTCGAGGCGTTGCGCGGAGGGCCGGGCTTCACCGGCAAGGCCCCGGGCGGTCCGAGCCGCTGGAGCACAGAGCGCAGCGGTGAATGGGAGCCGGTGAAGCCGGACCTGGTTGTCGAGGTTCGTTTCGACCATGTCACCGGTGAGCGCTTCCGGCATGGCACGAGGTTGCTGCGCTGGCGGCCGGACAAGGCGCCGCAGCAGTGCACGTTCGAGCAGATCGCGTAGCCTAAAGCGCGTCGCGTTAAACCGGATTCATGCGACGCGCTTTAGGTTTTTGTTTCATGCATGTCGTCTTCCCAAAACCGAGATCACTTTTGGGCGACATGCATTAATCTGTCGGAGACAGCCTGGAGGATCATCTCTTGAACGCGAAGAGGCTCGCATCCGCATCCTCCTTGCCGGCGATGGAAGCCGAGACGATCTCGGACGCGATCTGTGAAAACGTGATTCCGTTTCCGCCGTAGCCCATCACCGCATGAACGCGCGCGTGGCCGGGCACACTGCCGATAATCGGAAGTCCGGTGTCGGTGGCTCCGAACGAGCCGGTCCAGGCGAATTCCGCCGCGGTGTCGAGTCGCGGGAAGATTTTGCCGAGTTTCTCCTCAAGCCGGTCCGTCTTTTGCGCGGTCAGGGCGTCGCGCCTCTCCTCGTCGGTGAACCCCTCGTCTTCGCCGCCGCAGATCACGCGACCATCGGATGTCGCCCTGAGATAGAGATAAGGGTCCGAAGCTTCCCAGATCAGGGCGGCGAGCGGCCAGATCTTCTCCGGCTGCGGCCGGGTGGCAATCGCCCATGTCGAGATGATGCGATGGCGCATCTTCGGCACGATATCGAGCAGCTCGTAGCCGGTCGTAAGAACAAGATGGCGAGCCTTGATCACAGGCCCATGTCGCGTCGCCACCGTCACGCCGAGGCGGGTATCGTCGATGGCGGTTGCTTCCGCCGGCGCATAGAACCGCGCTTTGCCTAGCAGCGCCCTCATCAGCAGTCCGGACGTCAATTTGCGTGGATCGAGCGCCAGATTGCCATGGCTCAGAATCGCTGCGGCGCGCTCTATCCCGAAATCTTCTCTCAGCTTCTTGCGTGGCAGGAAGGACGCTCCAATGCCTGCCTCACGACGCGCTTCGGCCTCGCTGTGCAGCTCCGGTGCATCGAGCCGATTGCCGGCCAAGTAGAGCGACGGCGTCTCGGCCGACCGGCAGCGAATATCGAGTTCCGCGATGCGTCCGCGCAGATTGAGCAGCGACAGCCTCGAGCGGATCCAGGCCTGCCGAGCGGCATCGCCTCCAATCATCCTGGACAGCCTTGTCAGCGGTTGATCGATCTCGAACGCGACGAGCGCCGTCGTGGCAGCCGTCGAGCCCTGCAACGGCCCACGCCTGTCGATGCAAATGACGGCGTGGCCGTCGCGGGTCAAAGCTTCGGCCATCATCGCGCCGCTAATGCCCATGCCGACGATCAGGACATCGGTCTTTGCATCTCGGGTCAGGCGTTCCGCCGGCACCGCGGGCGAGCGATAGGCAGACCAGACAGGTTTGCCGCTTCTGAGATCGAGCTGGCGAGGCATGAAAGTTCCCGGTTCCGCACGATAAGTCACAAGGCGCCGGTGCTGTTCCCGGGCAACCGCGCCGTGATTGGATATGAAGCGGAACAACTGTTTCGGCGAGAGGTTCTTCACTTGAAGCTCAGAAATGGAGAACCTCATGGACCCGCGCGACAAACAGCGGCCTGCAAAGACCGACGAAACCGAAGCGCCGACCATCGAACAGCAGGACTGGGACGCTCTGGAGGGCAGCAGGATCCTGCCTGACAGCGTCGCGGTGAACGGTGATCCGCAGGATGATGCCGAAGCCGAAGGGGACCTTCCGGAAGAGGATGACGACAACCCCTTCCAGGACAGCGACGAAGCCTTGCCTGATGACGAAGAAGAACGCGTCCTGTCGAAGGACCCTTCCAAGGAAGGCAACCGGTTCGACGAGGTCTGATGCATGTCGCCCAAAAGTGCGCAGCGGTTTTGGGAGAACGACATGCATCAAAACAAAGACTTAAAGCGCGTCGCGCGAATCCGCTTCGACGCGACGCGCTTTAAGAGCCGACCGGCTCAGATTTCCAGCAGCGCGTAGGGACGGCCCGTCGGCTTCGTGATGTGCATGGCGACGTTGTAGACTTTGGCGCCGCCGGGGGTCTGGCCCTCGAAAGTGCCACGGTGGGCATGGCCGTGCACGACCGCGCTCACCTTGAACCTGTCGATCGTTTCGGCAAGCCGCGACGATCCGAGGAACGGAAAGATTTCCGGCGGCTCGCCGGCGACCGTCTCCGCGATCGGCGCATAGTGAAGCACCACCAGCGTGCGCTTGGCGCGGACCTGCCGCATGGCGTTCTCGAGCCGCATCGCCTCGTTGACGCTCTCGGCCACCATGGCCTTGATCGCGGGCTCGCCGAAAGAGCCAAGCATCCTCGGGCCGAAGCCGCCGACAAAACCCTTGACGCCGACAAAGCCGACTTCCATCACCTCCGTCGCTTGCCCATCGAGGAGATAGACACCGGCCTGGCGGAGCGTCGCCGCGATCTGGTCGACGCAGCCGGATTCGTAATCGTGGTTGCCGAGCACCGCGACCACGGGAATGGAGCAGGCGCGCAAATCCTCCGCGAGGAGCTCGGCCTCCTTCGGCTTGCCGAGATTGGTGAGATCGCCGGTGAGCACCAGGACGTCTGCTTCTCGGGAAACCTCGCCGAACAGGTCGCGGTAGGAAGTCTGCGCATCTTCCTGAACATGCAGGTCGCCCATGGCGGCAATCTTGACCTTGCCGTTGCCGCTCGCTTTGCGGCCCGTCCTGCTTTGTTCAGCCATCGCGGAATTCTCCAACGCCGCCGACGCCGGCGAAGCCCCATTCCTTGACGTCGATCTCGTAGTCGACCTGCGACAGAAGCCGGCCGCGACAGATCTTCATCCGCGGCGAAGGCAGTTGCCGCTGCCTGGCGAGCCGGTCGAGCAGATTGTCGAGCAGCCAGTCGGGAATGTGGTCGCGTTCGCTGGGATAGATCCATCTGAAATTCAGCAACTGCATCAAGAGCACCTCCCAGTGGGTGTCGAGATAGGAGAGCAATCTTTGCCAGTCGATCTGCTCATGCGCCTTGAGTATGGTATGGGCGATGTCGGCGCCGTCATGCCGGCCCCTGTCCTGGATGAAGCATTTCGACCAGATAAGCTCGGTCGGGCCGATGATCCTGACCCGGCTGCCCAGCAGCTCGACCTGGCGGGCATGCTCCAGCCACTGGTCCTTGACCTGCATGGTCCCGTTGGCGGACGCAAAGATCACGTCGAAGAAATGCGGGCCCTCGAAGACCTTGCCCAGCCAGCGGTCATCCTCGATCACGACGGCGTAGCCGATATCCTTGAAATGGGTGAGGATGCGTGGGCAATCGCCGGGCTTGCAGAAGATGTCGAGGTCCTTGGTCTGGCGCACGACACCGGTATAGGCGCTGACGGCATAGGTCCCGGCGACCAGAAAAGGAATGTCGGTGGCGGTGAGCTCGCGGATTGCACTCGTGTAGAACGCTTCCGCCTCCGCGCTCTTCAGCGTCGGCTCCGCCTTTGCATCGATAACCGGCAGCGTCGCCAGCACTCCCGGCAACTCGTCATTGGCCATCAACCGTTGCTCCGGCTTTCGATCTTCATTCCCATGTTTCGGTAAACAGCGGCAGACCGACGTTGTTCCGCGCTTGACGTCACGCTTCGACGAGCTTCGCCAGGACAGAGGCGCTAGTCGCCTTCGTCCCGGTACAGACGCTGGGTTGCCCGGTCGCTCTCGCGCCGCTCTGCCGGTCCGCGGCGGCGGCGGGTAAGGAGAACGTAGACGATCACGAGCATGAGAATGAGGGGACCGCCCGCGACGACGATGAACCACAAGTCGGTGCCTGACATTGATCTTCCTTCCCGGACTGAAGGCTGTGCTCCCGCAAGCAGAGGCGCCGGTGGTGCGCTAACCGGTGAAAGGTTCAAATGTTCCGCTTTCGGAACGGAGACCGCACATCAGTCGTTGGTGGCTTGAACACGCTGGCAGCTCGCCTGACCCCGTAGGGATGAAGCCCGACCTGCGTTTTCGTCCGTGACACAGGATTGCAGGCCGGGCCTGGCCTAAGTGAGGGACAAAGGCCAACCTATGTTGCACGATGATTGCGCCGCCGCCTTAACATAGGTTGTTGATGGCGGCGGGGATTGAGCGCTTCTCTTTGGGCGAATGGTCAGCGGTAAAGCGATCATGCGCTCAAAACGCATCAAACGTTTTCGCAAACCGGTAATCGTGCAGCCCGGCCGGATCGATCGTGATCGGGTGGTGGTCACTGTGCTGGATGCGGCCGACGTCCTTCTGCATACCTGGCCGAAGCCCAACTCCCGCGCCCGGCATCACGCCATCAGGGCGTGGCGCGCCAGGCTTTCGTAGACGCCGCAAAGGACGCCAGGATTTTCCTGGGCGACCAAGCCTGACGCTATTTCTGGCCGCGCGCTTCTGGCCGGGTGCCTTGAGCACTTTGCCAAGGCGGATCAAGGCTTCTGTCTCGCCCGATCTTGGCCAGCAACTGTCGGGACTGCTGCAGCAAAATCCGACTTCTGGCGATAGCGGAACCGGTTTCGCCGATCAGACGCTCCGCGCGTCGGCGGGTTTGGAGAAGATGTTCCAGGTCGAGCTGGATGCGAGGCGAGCGCAGATCATCCATGATGCCGAACACCGGGGGAAGCCGCATGTTCCCTTCAGCCGCCAAACCGCTCCAGCGCTGCCATGATAACTCTCAGCGGCCGATGCAGCTCAGGGCGGACAAGAGCGGCGCACATCAGGTACCACCTGCGCCTGTTTGCCCGCTGGCCGGGTGCTGCAACGCTTGCTTGACGGCTTCAATCAACGCCGGCGGGCAGGGTTGGCCTTCGTAGAGATCTTCGTAAAGCGAGCGGACTATGTCCTCTATCGACACGGACGGATCGGACTGCACGAGCTCGCGCGCAACAGCCTTGATGTCGGAAAAGTCATAGCCATTGGCAGCGGAGACCATTTTGTTCTCTTGTTGCTTGGCTGAGCGCCTCGCGGGCGTCCCCAGGCGCCACTCAACCGGGTCCGCCGGGTGACGCTGAAGATATCTGCGCCCGGCTCAGGTCCCCGACAATAACGCAGGTTAAAGCGACTCTTTCCGGGCTCGGATAAATTTCAACCCTGGCTTACAAGACGGTGGCAACCGAAGAGAGCCGGAGGGCCCGCCTAACTCTACCCCCAGGCGAGGCGGGCCCTTTTTGCGATCGGGGTCTTGACCGCGCCCAAGCTTCCAAAGAATTTCCGCCTCCCTCGCATGGGTTAATGCGTGGCGAGGCAGGGCGCAATTATCAAATGCAAACATAACAAAAGCGCGGCTAAGGGAAGGTTGCGGCGTGATCAAATATTATCCTGTGCGGCTGAACGAGCTTATAGAACACTACATGGAAACGCGTTCCTCGCAGCGCACGCCGGTGTCGGTCGCCGCGGCCACGAGGGCCATCTTGACCGTCATGCCGGATTGCTCGGTCGAGAGGCCGCAATTGAGCAACATGATTGCGCGATCGGCCGTCAGGCATGGTTACGCCGTGAGCTTCGATTTGACGGCCATCTAGTCCGCACCAACCCATTATCGATCGCAAGGGATCGGCAGCGACTCGCGCGTCATGTCCACAATGTGGTGCGCCAGTTCCGTTGCGTCGCAAGGTTTTTCGAACCTGCGAATCTCAGCAAAGCGTGGGGGGATGGCAGCGGCGTCATAGCCGGTGGCGAACACAAACGGAAGCCGCCTTTCCAGCAGCGCGTCCGCCACGGCAAAGTCGATGCCACCGGCCAGATCGAGATCAAGTATGGCGGCGTCGACGCAATCCAGGTCAAGGGAGTTCAAGGCCTTGTCACGGGTCGCGAAGGGTCCGATGACCGTCAGCCCGAGCCCCAAGAGGGCTTTTGTGATATCCTCAGCCAGAAAATACTCGTCTTCCATGACCAGAACACGAGCGCCGGCGAATTTCTCGTTCATGGCAAGCCTCCCGAGCGGAGTCATTTGGACCGTCTTACGCGGTCCGACATTAACATAGGTAAGGTCGCCGCCGCATCATTGTGTGTATCACGGGAAAGAGGACTGGGATGAGGCGACCTCTGATCCGCAAGCTTGAGAAATTCACGCGGCTTTCGCAGGCCGACAAGGAGATGCTGGTCAGAATTGCGGCGCAACGCGTCCGACGCTTCGCCGCGCGCGAAGACATCATCCACGAAGGCGAGAAACCTGAGTTCATCAACCTGATCAACGAGGGCTGGGCCTGCCGCTATAAGACCCTCGAGGACGGGCGGCGGCAAATCATTGCTTTCTTCCTCCCCGGCGATCTCTGTGACCTCAACGTCTTCATCCTGAAAGAAATGGACCACTCGATCGGCGCCATCACGCCAGTCGCGGTCTCGGAGATTTCGCGCGCCGCCTTCGACGAGATGATGATCGGACATCCGCGCATCACTCAGGCTCTGTGGTGGGAATCGCTGGTCGCGGCGGCGATCCAGCGCGAGTGGACAGTCAACCTCGGCCAGCGCGATGCGCTCGAGCGGATGGCGCATCTGTTGTGCGAGCTGTTCATCCGGCTGGAGGCCGCCGGCTGCACAAGCGACAGCAGTTGCGAATTCCCGTTGACGCAGACGGAACTGGGCGAGACGCTGGGCATGTCGACGGTTCACGTCAATCGCACGCTGCAGGAGCTGCGCGCCTCGAACCTCATCGTGCTGAAGGACAGGACGCTGACCATTCCCAACCTCCAGGCACTGCAGGATGTCGCGCTGTTCAATCCCAATTATCTGCATCTCGATCGCGAGGGCAGGCATCTCGACGCCAACGAGGAGTGATGTCCAAGGGCCCGCCCAACAAGCCGCTTGAACGCGGTCTGGCAGATGTCAAGACGGCCTTGCGCGGGCATGGGCGCGCCGAAGCCCGGCTGCGTGAGAGCGACGAGACCCTGCGGGATTTCGCCGAAGCCGCCTCGGATGTGCTCTGGGCCCGCAATGCCGACACGCTGCAGTGGGAATACCTGACGCCGGCCTTCGACGCCATTTACGGGATGAGCCGCCAAAAGGCCCTGGCCGGCGACAATTTCGCCACCTGGATCGAACTTATCGTGCCCAAGGATCGCGAGCATGTGCTGGGCCAGATCGCGCGCATACGCGACGGCGAACGCGCAACCTTCGAATACCGCATCTGCCGGCCGGCCGACAGCGAGATACGCTGGCTGCGCGATTCCGGCTTTCCGATGCGCGATGAGGCTGGAAAGGTCGCCCATATCGGCGGCGTCGGCCAGGACATCACGCGCCGGAAGCAAGCCGAGGAACAGCAGCAGGCTCGCTTCGCCGAGTTGCAGCATCATATGCGCAACACGCTGGCCGTGATCCGCTCGATCGTGCGGCGTACGACGGAGAAAAGCGAATCCCTGGACGAAGCCGCGGCTCACCTGGAAGGGCGCATCAACGCTTTCGCCCGCGTGCAGGCGGCGATCACACGCCGTCCGTCGATCGAGATCAACCTGGCATTAATCGTCGCCGAGGAATTGCGCGCCGCCGGGGGCCGGGAGGGCGATAACCTGACGATCGAGGGGCCGCCATTGACGCTCGCCCCCAAGGCTGCCGAGACGATGGGCTTGGCCATCCACGAACTGGCGACGAACGCGTTGAAATACGGGGCGCTTGCCAGCTCCAACCGGGCTGGCCGCATCGACATCGGATGGCGTTTGGAGGAAGATCTGCTCCGCTTCGTCTGGGCTGAAAGCGGTGTTGACGATTTGGAGCAGACCGAGCGACGAGGCTTCGGTTTCGAGGTGCTCGAGCGGACCTTGCCTTACGAGCTCGGAGCGACGGTGGAGTTGCGGTTCGCTCCGAGCGGTCTCAATTTCACGGCTGCCGTCCCGCTTCGCGCCATTAGAGCAATTGCAGGAAAAGTGTGAGCGGCTTCCGCTGGAAATTGCGAGAAAACAAAGAGATAGAGTGGTTCGCCGCTTCGGTGAAGCGGCGAACCACTCTAAAGCCGTCGCAATCTTTCAGATTCGCTCCATGCGCTTTAGGTTTTTGACTTACGCAGGTCTTTATCCCGAAACCGGTTCCCACTTTCGGGAGACATGCTTTAGCCGACAGCGGTCGTAACCGTCCGGGAGTCGCTGCGCAAATAGCCCGCCTCGTCTTCGTCTCTTTGCCTGCCGCCTAGCGCTGCCGCGACCGCAGCAATGAACGCGCCAATCACCAGCGACAGCGCGCCAACCAGTGCAGCGGCGGCGCTCGCCTTGCGGGCCTTGTCGGCGGCTGCCTTGGCTTTGTTCTTGGCGTCCTCGGCACGCGCCAGGACCTCGTCGACCCGCTTCTGCGCCTCCGCCTGGGGAAGGCCCGTGCGGGATGCCACGAGTTGGGCAAGATAGGCCTTGTCATCCGCGCTCATTTCGCCGTTCGCAGCGCTGATTGTCAGTATGCGCGCGGCCTGTGCCGCGGCGTCCGCGTTGTTTTGGGGCGTTGCCGCCGCTGTAGGCGCGGCCGCGTTGCCGGCCGGCCGGAAGAGCGCGTCCACGAAATAGCCGGCGAGATCGTTAGCGGACGGATTTTGCGCCGACGAAGCCTGCGAAGCCGCACCGGCGGCCGCGCCGCTCAGCAAACCAGTCGTCGCCTGGGCGCCCGTCCCCGCAATTCCGGAGACCGCCGAGCCGAGGACCGTGGCCACGAGCAGCGTAGCCAGGGCCCAGGCCAGGAACCCATGCGCGGTGTCGCGGAAATACACCTCGTCGGTATGCACGTTGACCCACTTCGTGCGGAGCCGCCCGGCGACATAGCCGCCTAACGCAGATGACAGCCATTGCACGATAACGAGCCAGACCGCGGTCGACACCGCAAATGTCGTCAGGGAAGGGCTACCCCATGGCGACATCATCGCCAAGCCGAGTCCGGAACCGACAAGCATGAGGATGACGGTCAAGGTGGCTGCCGCAAAAGCGCCGGCCACGATCGGCCCCCAATTGACGGCGGAGGATGATGTCTCAATCGTTGCCGGTTCGTCGGCCGGGGAAAAGGTCATCGTGGGCTCCTAACGTGCAAAAAGCATCAAAAGGATGATGATCGGAATTGGAACGCCGAGCAGCCAGAGCAGAATACCTCGTCCCATTTCGTCCTCCTATAAGTAGTGTTTGAATTCTTGTATTTAATTCCTGGATCTCGCTTTCGTTCCGCCTGATCTACTTCTTTCAATCAGCTGTTAAACTCAGGGCCTGACGCAAACGCCATCACGGCCCACAAATCTTGGACCGACCGAAGGCTCGCCCGCAAAGGGGGTGAACGGGCGAGCCTTTCGATAGGACGCCTGCCCAAGACCGCGCATTCGGGACGCGGAACGCGCCGGCGCCGACCGAACTAAGAAAGTAGCGAGATGTTCCGAACGAAAAGCAGTCTGCTGGTCGGGGGCGCCGCCTCTCCGCTATCGCCAGCATTCGAGAATTGCCTCCACCGGCGCGACCTCGACATGGTGGGAGTACCGCTTGGTGAAGAGTTTCAGGATGTTCTCATAGGCCTCATCGGACGCGCTGCAGATGGCGTCCTCCGCGAGGATCGTTCGATAGCCAAGATCGATAGAGCCGAGCAGGGTCGCCAAAACGCACATATCGGCCTCACCGCCGCTGACGATGACCTCCTCGACGCCTTCGGACTGAAGCACACCAGCGAGTTCGCCGCTCAGCCACGGCGAATAGATCGGCTTGTCGAACACGCGCGCCGGCGGGATATGGACGGCAAGCTCGGGCAGAAGGTCCACCGCCTCCTTGCCGGCCCTTGCGATCGTCATGTCCGCCCAATGCTCATAATATTGTTTCCACTGGCCGTGGCCCTCGCCCGGATTTCGCGCGGGGATGAACCTGGTGAAGATCGTGGCTTCTGGTCGCTTGCGCACCAGCCTCTGAACTTGTGGCAGGATCACGGGCAGCCAATCGACCGCCCATGGCCACGGCGGCGTGAACATCTGCTGCATGTCCACGCAAATATGGACGGCTTTCGCCGAGATCGGTGAGAGCGCGCTCAAAGCATATGACCCTCAAATCGCGGCGATATCGCGAGAGCAGTTCGCGTGTCGAATTCCTGTGTCAGGCTGGACTCTTTGATGCGGCAGGCCAAGGCGCGCATTGCGCGTGCCACGGGATACATCTTGATGCGTTCAAATTCCCTCGCTTGCGCCTCGGCCATGGCCGCGCACCGTTCCCGTTCGGCGATTTCAGGACAAAGATTCTCGGCAGCATATTCCATGTTGGATTTCTCCATCGCGTTGTCTGCCGCTAAACTCCGACTAAAGTCCTCCGTTCCATCAAGGCAGGCGCTTGCCACATTTTTCGAAAAGCGCTCGCGCCGACCGGCCTCGATTTGCCAAGTCGCAATAACAAATGATGTTTTTGGCCAGTGCGCCGGAAAATTCATCGAACGATTGGCCCGATACGAGGTTTGTTGCCGTCATCGGCTGCAGAGCCAGCGTGGCGGCTGACGCTGCCGGATTTGTCGTCCAGGCACCTTCGGCACCCAAGCGGATCCACCCCAAGACCCGCCCCGCCACGGCCGGGCGATTTTTTACGTCATGGAAACGAGGTCGTTGGGGAACAAAGGGCCGGAACGGTGGTTCGGTGCCACCAAGACCAAAGGAGCCTTGCCCCATGAGCATGCGGATATTCCTTATCCCATCGGCGACCGCCGCGCTGATGCTTGCCCTCCCTGCCTTCGCGGCCGACGACGCGCAGACCTTCGTCAACAAGGCTGCGATAGGCGGGATGTTCGAAGTGGATTCGAGCAAGATCGCGCAGGACAATGCGAAGGATCAGCAGATCAAGGATTTTGCCAAGCGCATGATCACCGATCACGGCGCGGCGAACGCCAAATTGCAGAAGATCGCCGGCGAGCAGAAGCTGCAGGTGCCGGCGCAATCCGATGCCGCTCATAAGAGCGATCTGGAACGATTGCAGAGCACGACGGCTTCGCTGGACCAGCCTTACGTCGAGATGCAGCGTAAGGCGCATGCCGACGCCGTCGGCCTGTTCGGGGCCTACGCCAAGGATGGAGACAATCCTGCCCTCAAATCTTTCGCAGCGGAGACGCTGCCGACGCTGAAGATGCATCAGGACATGATCGAGAAGATCGCAGGCGCCAGCGCGAGCACGCCGGCGGTCAAATCGGCATCGACGCCCAAACCACCCGCTCCGGTCCCCGGCGCGAACAGCTTCACCGAAGCGCAGGCGAAGAAGCGCATCCAGGACGCCGGCTATGCGGACGTCTCCGCCCTCGCCAAGGACGAACAGGGCATCTGGCGCGGCCAGGCGACGAAGGACGGCAAAGGCACCTCCGTCGCGCTCGATTACCAGGGCAACGTCTTTGCCGGCCAACAGTAGACAGGAGAACCGACATGCAAACGATCACCGCCCTGTTCGACGACTATGACGATGCCGCCGACGCCGTGGGCGCGCTGGAGTCCACCGGCGTTCCGTCATCCGACATCAGCATCATGGCCAACAATGCCCGCGGCTGGCATAGGAACACGCAATCCCCCGCAGCCGAGGATGCCGCCAGCGGCGCCGGCATCGGCGCGGTCGTGGGTGGCGCCGGCGGCCTGGCAACGGGCCTGGGCGCGATGGCGATACCGGGCGTCGGGCCGGTGGTCGCGGCCGGCTGGCTGGCGGCGACGGCCGCGGGCGCCGTCGCCGGGGCGATTGTGGGCGGCGCGGCCGGCGGCATCATCGGCAGCCTGACCGACGCCGGCGTGCCGGAGCAGGACGCGCATGTCTATGCCGAAGGCGTCCGCCGCGGCGGCACGCTGGTGACGGCTCGTGTCGAGGACGACCTCGCTTCGGAAGCCCGTGAAGTTCTCCGCAGCTCCGCATCGGTCGACATCGCCGACCGCCGCAGTGAATACCAAGCGGACGGATGGACAGCATTCGACCCGGCTGCCGGCGATTATTCGGCTGACGATGTCGAGCGCGAGGCGGCGCGACGGCGGGGAGCCTGAGCCAGACACCCAGACACTCGGACCGGCTTGCCCTCGACAAAGGCCAGGAAGGAATCGGCATGAGACGTGTTGTTTTGCCGCTCATACTGACCTTGATCGTGCTGCTGGCATGTTACTGGGTCTTCATTCGTGTCGACAGCGGCTCATCTTCGGCGCCATGGAAGCGCACGCCCGAACAAAACCAGGGCGGGAATGCGCCGCAGGATAGCTCGCCAGCTGCCGGCATCACGAAGAATCCACAGGACGCCAGCAAGATGCCGGGGGCTCAGTGACAGTCGAAATCCGTTGCTCCCGAATGGCTACTCGCGCGGCACGAACTTATTGAAACGGCTGGTGCTGCCCTCCGCGGTCATGTCCTGGTGAACGAACGCCAGGTTGTTGTCGTCCAGCACCTTGAAGAAATCCTCCCATTCGATCGGCCTCAGATCTTCGTCGCCGGCGCCGAAATCGACCCGCAGCGTTGCAGCCTTCCCCGGCGTCGCGACAACTGCAGGTCGGCCTTCGCGCGCCTCGATCCAAGCTCGGATCACTTCGTGATTTGAGGTGGTCATGGCCTCGCTCATTGCGGCCTCCTGCTGACAGTTCCCTTCTCTCGAAAGCAACCCCGCAGGCATCCGCTTGTTCCCGTCGGGCCCGGTTTTGTAGGCTCGCCGCAACCGAATATCGGCAGATAGAGAAGGCCCGCTGCCTGCATGCGGCAACGGGCCTTGTCAGGTCTTGATGGGACCCTGGATCGCTGGAGGGAGGGCGATCTTCTTTCGAACCGGCAGGCGCTCGAAATGTTCCCGCGAAAATCAGAGTTTGACGGCACCTTCCCTCGCCCAAAGCCGCAGCTTGCGGCAAGCCTCGACGAATGAGCGCGCGGAATCGCCGCCCGTGAGTTCGATGAGCCCCTCATCCGCATCGGCTGCTACCCCGGCGCTTGCCAGCAGAGGTCCGGCATCCGCGACGAAGCCGATGAACTTCAGATGCGCGAAGGCATCGGACACGAAGTCCTTTGCCGCAGCATCCCTGGACAGCATCTCGGCGCCTTCCTCGGAAACGAGCAGCACGACCGCATCGAAGAGAACGGAAGGACCGCCGTCGATCATGTGATTGGCTTCGATCCAGCTGCCATCGCCTGCCTCGACACCGCCCACCCGGCGCGCCACGATTTCCGCCTTGGCGCCTTCGGCTTGCGCCGCATCCCGCACCGCTTGCAGCAAGCCGGAATCGATGCCGTCGCTGACGAGCACGCCGATCTTGCGGCCCTTGAAGCTGTCCGGCCCGTTGTTGATGATGCTGAGCGCGGGCGACAGCTCGAGGTCATCGCGTGTCGGCACAGCGGCGTCGGCAGGGGCCGGCATGGTCTTGATGCCGAGCTTGTCGGCGACCGTGGTCGCCAGCGTCTCGTCGATGTTGAGCAGATGGGAGATCATCCGCTCGCGGATGACCGGCGTCTCGACCTTGCTCAGTTCGAACGTCAAAGCCATCCCGATATGACGCTGCTCAGGCTCGGTCTGGCTGAGGAAGAATTGCCGGGCCTGGCTGTAGTGATCGGCGAAGCTCTCCGCCCGCAGCCGGACCTTCTGCCCCTCCTCCGCATCGGCAAAGGAGCGGAAGCCCCGCTCGGGTGACTCACGCGGCCCCTCGCCCCAGGAATTCGGCTGATAGTTGGCGCGGCCGGCGGGATTGCGCATCGCCATGTGACCGTCCTGCTGGAAATGATGGAAGGGACATTTCGGCGCGTTGATGGGAAGGTGGGTGAAGTTGGGGCTGCCCAGGCGCTTGAGCTGCGTGTCGAGATAGGAGAAGTTGCGTCCCTGCAGCAGGGGATCGTTGGAAAAGTCGATGCCTGGCGGCACGTTCTGCGTCATGAAGGCAACCTGTTCGGTCTCGGCGAAGAAGTTCTCAGGCATGCGATCGAGGACAAGCCGCCCGACCGGGATCGGCTCGATGATCTCCTCGGGAATGATCTTGGTCGGATCGAGGATGTCGAAGTCGAAACTGTCGGCGAAATCCTGGTCGAAGAGCTGGACACAGAGCTCCCACTCCGGAAAATCGCCCGACTGGATGGCGTTCCAGAGGTCGCGGCGGTGGAAATCGGGATCGGCGCCGTTGATCTTCACGGCTTCGTTCCAGACCACCGACTGCATGCCCAGCTTCGGCTTCCAGATGAATTTGACGAAGGTCGATTCATCCTTGGCGTTGACAAGACGGAACGTGTGCACGCCAAAACCCTGCATGAACCGGAACGACCGGGGAATGGCGCGATCGGACATGATCCACATGATCATGTGCATCGATTCCGGCGTGAGCGAGATAAAATCCCAGAAATTGTCATGCGCGGATTGAGCCTGCGGGAACGCCCTGTCCGGTTCCTCTTTCACGGCATGGACCATATCCGGAAACCTGATCGCATCCTGGATGAAGAAGACCGGGATGTTGTTGCCGACGAGGTCCCAATTGCCCTCCTTGGTATAGAGCTTCACGGCGAAGCCCCGCACATCCCGCGCCAGGTCGAAGGACCCCTTGCTGCCGGCGACGGTCGAGAAACGAACGAAGGCGGGTGTCTTCTCGCCGGGCCGCTGGAAGATATCGGCCTTGGTGTACTTGGCGAGCGACTCATACGTCTCGAAGAAGCCATGGGCGCCGTAGCCGCGCGCGTGGACGACGCGCTCGGGGATGCGCTCATGATCGAAATGGAAGATCTTTTCGCGGAAATGAAAATCCTCGATCAGCGTGGGACCGCGGTCGCCGATCTTCAACGTGTTGTGGTCATCCGCGATCGGCGCGCCAAGCGCCGTCGTCTGCACCTCGACCTTGCCTTCGGCCACCTGATGCAGCTCGCCGCCACTGCCGCGGACAAGTTTCTGGTCGTGAATCTCAGCCACGGCTGTAGCGTCGGCCGGGGAAGCTTTCTTCGGCATTGTCGGTGTCCCTTGTGCTCGCTGAATGATGTTGCCGAACGAGCAATCAGGGCGAATGTTCCAGCCGGTGGAGCGGGCATCCCCAGCTCGAACTATTTTTGAACGGCGTCCGACCCATCCCCTGCCCCGCTTGCCTGGGAACGGTCCGGCGTTACCCGCGACGATGCACGCACGGGCATCTCTCGCGGCGCAGGGATGCGAGATTTTCGGCGCCACCAGCGCGGCAGGAACTCGGCCATCAGGCTTTGAATCAGGCTTTTCATCCGATTGCCCATGGTTTCATCCGATTGCCCATGGAGGGTTCACAGGCGAACGGATGCCGGCCCTGATTGTTCCGGGTCGGCGCGATCAGAGCGTCGTCAGTTGAAAATCAATTGGGACGGGCCTTGCGCGCACGCAACGCGATCGCGGCGTCCAGCTTTCGCGCCAATTCCAGCATTCGGGAAGGCGCTTCCTTGGATCCCAGCGCCTCCAACGCGACGGTCGTCTCGCGTTCCGGCGTTGTCGTCTCGGACAGCGTCTGTTCCGATCTCAGTGCTTCACGAACCTTCCGTGCCACGGCCGCGCCCTAACATGGGTTAATGCCTCCACTAACCCACTGACGGAAAAAAGGTTCCTGCTTCGCTTCTCCGCTGGACCGACGAACCTCCTTTCGATGCAGCTTTCCCGAACCCGGAAGTCGACGTCGCCTAAAGCGCGTCGCGATCTTTCAGATTCGCTCCATGCGCTTTAGGTTTTTTGATCTTACGCATGTCTTTATCCCGAAACCGGTTCCCACTTCGGGAGACATGCTTTATTGCCTGCCGAAGTCGACCAGGAATCTCTCCAGCCTCTCCCGGACCTGGCCAGGAGCTTCCCTCGTCGGGAAATGACCGACACCCGGCAGGAGCACACGCTCATAACCGGCGGTAAAATACGGCTCCTTGCCTTCGGAGGAATCCGGCAGAACGACGCGATCGTCGTCGCCATGAAGGACCAATGTCGGCACCAAGATGACCTCCGCCTCAATTTGCTTGCGCGCAAGTTCAGCATAGCGCGGGTCGGGATCCGCCTCGCCCCAGCGCACGCGATAGGAATGCAGCGTGACATCCGGCCAGTCGGGATTTTCGAAGGACCTCGCCACCCGTTCGAACAGCGCGTCGTCGAACCAGCCTGGGGGACTCCAACTGTCCCACTGGAAACGCGCGAAGGAGCGACCGTGCTGCCGCACGAACTCTTCGCCGCGCCCGGTCGCCATGAACCACTGATACCAGAAGGCTTTCGTCTGCTCCAAAGGCGGCGTCGGAGGCGGGCCGGGCTGCCACCCCAGCGAAAGCGCCGCGCAGCATGTTATGCGCTGCGGAAAGACGGAGGCGAGCAGATAGGCCCCAGTCATGGCCGACAACCGCGAACCGTTCGAGGCCGATGGCGTCGGCAAAATCGAGCGCGTCCTGCGCCATGGCGGCGATCTCGCCTGAGCGCATCGTTTGATCGGAGTGGAACGAGGTCTTCCCAAATCCGCGCAGCCATGGCGCGAAGGTTCGGAGGCCCGCGGCCTGAAGCGATGGCGCCACATCCGCAAAAGTCGTCGCATCATCCGGCCAACCATGGAGGAGCAGCACAGGCGGTCCATCCTCGGATCCACCGCTCAGATAGGCGACCCGCAAAAGCGAAGTATCGCAGAAAACAGGTTCTTGCATGGACGCCTCCTCATGCGCCCACAGTGCAGTGGGCGCCCAACCCTGCGCAATCGGGTTCCTTTTGGTCTTGAGCCGCCTCGATCCGGCGAGGGAACCAACCGCAGCCTCGCTGGTTCGGAAAGCCAACAGCGGAGCCTCGCCATGCAAAATGCAGCCGAAATTCTCGTCGACACCTTGATTGCCTGGAACGTCGAAGTCGTGTTCGGGTTGCCTGGCGACGGCATAAACGGCGTCATGGAAGCGCTGCGCAAGAACCAGGACAGGATATCCTTCGTCCAGGTGCGGCACGAGGAATCGGCCGCCTTCATGGCTTGCGCCTACGCCAAATGGACAGGGAAGCTCGGGGTGTGCCTCGCAACATCCGGGCCCGGCGGCACGCATCTTCTCACCGGCCTCTACGACGCCAAGCTCGACCAGGCGCCGGTGCTGGCGATCACCGGCATGCAGTTCCATGACCTGATCGAGACTTTCACGCAGCAGGATGTCGATCTTACCCGCGTCTTCAACGACGTCAGCGTCTACAACGTCCAGGTCTCGGACGCGGCGCATATGGAAAACGTGGCAAGCCTCGCCTGCCGCACGGCGCTCGCCCGCAAGGGCGTCGCGCATCTCTCGATCGCCAGCGATATCCAGGAACAGCCCGCCGACGCGGCCAAGCGATCCAAGCGCAACCGGCCGGCGCACACGCCGCAAGACATGTTCGCTCCGCATTGCCTCGCGCAGGATGTGGAGCTGGACAAAGCGGCGGCAATCCTCAACGACGCGCGGCGCGTGGCGATCCTGGCGGGGCGCGGAGCGATCGGGGCGGCGGCCGAGCTCGAAGAAACGGCCCGGTTGCTGCAGGCGCCGATCGTCAAGGCCTTGCTTGGCAAGGCGGTGCTGCCGGACGACCATCCCTACACCACGGGCGGCATCGGCATTCTGGGCACCTTGCCATCGCAGGAGGCGATGGAGACGTGCGACGCCGTCCTCATCGTCGGCTCGACCTTCCCCTATATCGAGTACTATCCGCAGCCTGGCAAAGCCCTTGGCGTCCAGATCGATTGCGACGCGCAGCGCATCGGCCTGCGCTTCCCGGTCGAGGCCGGTCTGGTCGGCGATGCGGCGGAGACCTTGCGCGCCCTCAACAAGCGGCTGAAGCAGAAGGGCGACGGCGCATTCCTGGCGACCGCGCAGAGCTCGATGCAGAAATGGCGCGAGATGATGCGCCAGTCGGAAGATGGCTTGGCCCATCCGCTCAAGCCGCAACGCGTCGTGCGCGCCTTCGGCGAGCGCCTTGCCGAGAATACGGTGCTGGCGACCGATTCCGGCCAGAACACGGAACTTGCCGCGCGCCATGTCGATCTCCGCGCGGGACAGGCTTTCGGCGTTTCGGGCGCGCTCGCCTCCATGTCCTGCGGTTTGAGCTATGCGATCGCGGGCGGCATCGCCTTTCCGGGCCGGCCTGTCGCGGCGATCGTCGGCGACGGCGGTCTCGCCATGCAGCTCGGCGAGTTCTCCACGGCGGTGCGCTACGGCATTCCGCTGAAAATCCTGGTCATCAAGAACAACATGCTGAACCAGATCGCCTGGGAGCAGATGATGTTCCTCGGCAACCCGCAATTCGGCTGCGAATTGCAGCCGATCGATTTCGCCAAGGCCGCCGAAGCGATGGGCGGAAAAGGCTTCAGCATCGAGCGGGCGGAGGAGGTCGAGCGCGTGCTCGACCAGGCTTTCGCCACCAGCGGGCCGGTGATCATCGAGGCGCTGGTCGACGCCTACGAGCCGATGATGCCGCCAAAAATGCCGCCCGATTACGCCAAGAACTTCCGCAAGGCGCTGCCGCAGACTCCAGGCCACGATGAGATCGAGGAAAACGTCGCTCGGGAGCCTGCCAGGACGATGATGGAGGCGGGCGAATAGAAGGCGATTGCGATGCTTGATCTTTCCCGTGAGCGTCGACGGATGGTCGATGTGCATCTTGGCCGGCGCGGCATCCATGATCGGGAAATCCTGGCGGCGATGCGGGAGGTTCCGCGCGAAGTCTTCGTGGGCCCAGGGTATGAGGAATTCGCCTATGAGGACGGACCGCTGCCGATCGCGGAAGGGCAGACGATATCGCAGCCTTACATCGTTGCCTTCATGCTGGAGATGGCGGAAATCGGCCCAGGCGACCAGGTGCTCGAGGTCGGCACGGGATCAGGCTACGCCGCCGCCGTCATGAGCCGCGTCGTCGACCATGTCTACACGATCGAACGCCACGCGCCACTGGCCGAGGACGCACGGCGACGCTTTCAAAGACTAGGCTACGGCAACATCGAAGTGCGGATCGGCGACGGCACCAAAGGCTGGCCCGAAGCAGCACCCTTCGACGCCATCGTGGTGGCGGCGAGCGGACCGGGCGCACCGCTGGCCTTGCAGCAGCAGCTCGACGTCGGCGGCAGGCTGGTCATTCCGGTGGGCGACGATCCCGACGAGCAGCGGCTGCTCAAGGTGACCCGCACGGGCGCATCGACCTATAGCGAGGAGGATTTCGGCGGCGTGCGCTTCGCCCCGTTGATCGGCGAACAGGGCTGGCGGGAGGAAAGCCGCCCGGCGACTGTCCCCACGACGCCACTGGCGCGCAAACGCAGCCTGCCGGAAATGATCGCCGCGGTCGCCGAGCCGCTTTCCGACTTCGACGACCCTGCGTTTGCCGAACCGTTCGACCGTTTCGCGGACCGGCGGATCGTCCTGCTCGGCGAATCCAGCCATGGCACGTCCGAATTCTACCGGGCGCGCGCGGCGATCACCAAAAGGCTGATCGAGAGGCACGGCTTCGCAATCGTCGCGGTCGAGGCCGACTGGCCCGATGCAGCGGCCATCGACCGCTATGTCCGCGGTCGAGGCGCCTCGCCCGGCGCCAATCGGCCGTTCCAGCGCTTTCCAAGCTGGATGTGGCGCAACACCGATGTCGCGGCATTCGTGGAATGGCTGCGCAAGCACAATGACAAGGTCAAGGCGCTGCAGCCGCAAGCAGGTCTCTACGGCCTCGACATCTACAACATGCGCGGTTCGATCGCCGCCGTCCTGGAGTATCTCGACCGCGTCGACCCGGAAGCGGCAAGGGTTGCGCGGGAACGCTATGGCTGCCTTACGCCGTGGCAGACCGAGCCGTCGACCTACGGCCGCGCCGCGCTGACCAAGGGCTACCGCGAATGCGAGGAAGCGGTCCTCGAGCAGTGCCGCGACATGCTGGCGAGGCAACTCGATCATGCCGGCCGGGGCGGCGAGGAACTGTTCGACGCCGCGCAGAATGCCCGGCTCGTCGCTTCGGCGGAGCAGTATTACCGCGTCATGTATTATGGCGGACCGCACTCCTGGAATCTGCGCGACACGCATATGTTCGAGACGCTGGGCCATGTGCTGGATGCGCATGGCCCGAACGCGAAGGCCGTCGTGTGGGCGCACAATTCCCACATCGGCGATGCCCGCTACACCGAAATGGGAATCTCGCGCGAGGAAGTGAATATCGGCCAGCTCTGCCGGCAGCGCTTCGGCGATGCCGCGGCTCTCATCGGTTTCGGCACGCACACCGGCACTGTCGCGGCGGCGAACGACTGGGACGGCGAGATGGAAATCAAGTCGGTGCGGCCATCGCGCGAGGACAGCTACGAGCGGCTCTGCCACGAAGCCGGCATCGACCGGTTCCTGCTTGACCTGACACGCGCCCCGAAGCTGCGCGACCGGCTGACCGAACGCCGCCTGGAACGGTTCATCGGCGTGATCTACCGGCCGGAAACCGAACTGCACAGCCACTATGCCGACGCTTCTCTGGCGCGGCAATTCGATGCCTTTGTCTGGTTCGACGAGACCAGCGCGGTTACGCCGCTCGGACCCGAACACGCCGCTGAAGGCATGCCAGAAACCTATCCGTTCGGCGTCTGACGCCGGAACATTCCGCGCCGCTTCCGGTTCGAAAGACATAACGAGGAACGACCATGAGCGGAAACCAGCACCCGAAATCGAAAAAACCGAGCGATGCCGATCTGGGCAATGATCCCGGCATTGGAACCTCCAAGGGCACCATCAAGGAAGGCGACGAGCTGGAGCACGGCGAGAACACTGTCGAAGGTGATGTCGAGAATGACACCACCGACGCGGGTGGCATCAACCCGCGCCAGAAGGTTCGCACGAACAAATAAATCCAGAAACAACACCGATCAACATAGTATAATCGTTAAATTTGTCCGGCGTACATCAACATTGATCAACAAAATCTGCACCCGATCAGCGACCTTTGGAACATCCGGGCGCATTTCTTGTTGATTCTAATCGCAATCAGGCGATCAACAGGAGATTATTACCATGATCAAACTTCTTTCCGCATCGGTACTTGCAATTGTCCTGGCGACTTCCGCGATGGCCCAAACCAGCGGCTCGGGCACCGGGGACGGCACCAACGGCACCGGCCCAACCACAGGCACCACTGGCACCGGCGCCGCAACAGGCACGGGCAGTAGCAACGGCACGATCGATCCAAACGCCACCAACAGCACGAACAGCACCAAGTCCAACGGCGCAAACGACCGCTGCAAGGACGCGGCCGGCAACGACACGGACAACAATACCGCTACCGGCAACACCACATCCAATATCCAGAACTGCAACAAGTAAGCCTGGAGCCCATTCACGCCGAAGGGCCCGCCTTTCTCAGAAGCGGGCCCATCTTCTTGGGCGATCGCGTGCTAGAGCACTTCCCACTACATGCCGCGGTCGGGGACATAGAGGCAGAAGGAGTGCTGCGACTTCATATCGCCACCCGGCTTGCATTCGTGAAAGTTTTCGTCGCGCGATCGCTTTATGCGGTGGTCGCTGTAGGGAATCAGCTCGCCGGTCGAGAGCTGATAGCCGTATTTCGTCTCTTTCACATCCGAAGGCGGTGCCTGGTAGCAATCCACCCCAGCGCAGCAGGAAGGGTCATACTGCCAGCCCTCCGGCGCCTGGTGGCCCGATGCCGGGACGCAAAGGAGGCTCGCTAGGACGCTTGCCGTCAGAGGAAGCCATGCCCGCCGGCGGAGTGGACGTAGCCCAACCGCCGCTGCCCGTGCCTGCAGATGTTCGCTTGACGCTGTTGTGTTCATAGCCGATCCGCCGTGGTTGCGGCGGCTCCGGACGGTTCCAGAGCCTCACGATCCGCCGCCGGATCGTCGGCGGCGGCTTTCCCCGAACTTAGAAGTCATAGCTATGTTCCACGACGTCTGCGGCGCCATCATTCCTTTATATAGGCGCCGGGCTGACGGCCGCTCCGGGGCGCTTTCGCGTCCTTGGAATGCTCCGCGACCGCAGGGCCGGCGCCTGAGCTTTTTTCGGTCGCCGGGCTCGGCGTCGGTTGCCGCGGCGGATTGCGGCCTTCCGATTGGTGGGTCTTGTCCTCGACCTCGCCCTGTTTGCGGCTAAGGCCTGGATCGACGTGAGGTCTTTCGTTGCTGGCGGCGTCCTGGGAAAATTCGTCGCTCGGATCCGGATCGGTATTCGCCGGATATTTCCTGGCGCCCGTCTCGCGATGGTTCTGGATGTTGTTCATGACTGATCTCCGGTTGATGGAAGAAAACACCGGCGCGAGGACGGAGTTCCCGCCTCCCGGGCAGCCGAAACAAAGTCCTCGGTGGAACAAACCTCCCCCCACCGGATTAGGCGCCGGCAGGGGAGCTCAGCCGCGAGAGGAGTCCGGCATGAACAGGGAAGAACGGATCAGGCAGCGCGCCCACGAGATATGGGAACGCGAAGGCCGCCCCGAGGGGCGCCAGCAGGAACATTGGGATCAAGCCGTTCAGGAGATCGAGTCAGAAGGTTCGGAGGCCGAGCGCGGTCCGGTGGCGCCCGATCCTGCTGTTGGGGTCGGCTCGGACCTGGCCGCCAACAGGCCAGGCGGCTGAGGTCGCGGATGCGCCGTATCATATTCGCAGTTGGCCTTGTGGTGATCGTTCTGGTCGCCCTCTGGCTGTGGGCTGGCCAGAATGGCGGGCGTCCGGCTGGCGGTGCCCAGCAGCCCTCGCCTCATGCTATCGACCAGAATGGCTGAGACGATGAGGCGCTTCATCGCGCGGCGGTGTCGCCGGCCTTGTGCCGCTTTGCCTTGGCTGGAACGAGCCGGCCCGAGTTGGCGCGCAGTCCTCTGAAGAACTCCTCCACATAGGGCAGCAGTTCGAACAGCACGATAATGACCATCACGGCGGCAATATATGTCACCGGCAGTTGCTGATGTTTCCAGGTCAGATCGAAGCGAGCTTCTTCCGTTCCGGCGCCAAATAGCGCCAGGAATTGCCCCCAATGCAGCGCCACCACGATGACCAGGCCCATCAGCGGGATCATCTCCAGGAAGCTGTGCACATGCTGCTCGATAGGGCTCACCGTGCGCGCCGTGGTCGCGTAGCGCACGTCCCACATCGCTGTCGCTTCATGGACAAAGAAGGTGACGATCATCACGGAGACCACCAGGGCGTTCACCTCGAGGAACATTGCCGCAAGCAGCGGGATCCCGACCTCGGCGAACATCAGGAGATGGATGAGCGATTCCTTCGCGCCGGTGGTGGATTCTATGTGGGTCGCGCGGTGGCAGAGCCAATCGGCAAACCCCGCGATCAGCCAGACCGGCAAGACGAAATACATCAGGATGAGGACCATCGGATCGTCAAGCACGGCTGCCCCTATCTATCGCCATTGTCTGCGTCCCGCTTCAGCTTTGCCGCCTCGCGATCGAGCACGCGCGGATCGTTTCCGTATTTCAGGATCAGCGCCAGCGCCAACCCGCTTGGAATTCCCGCTCTTTCCGCGAGGTCGCGGACCCGTTCGGCATTCTCACGCTCGTTATCATCCTTGGAGGCTTCGCCGTGCGATGTCATGGTCCTGGTTCCGGCCAAGTCCCGCCTCGTGCCGAACCGCGGGCCGGCGCAATGGTTCCATGCCTGCCGGATCGGATCGAAGCGCATGCAGCGAACGGCCGGAACGGTTCACCCGTCGCTGCGTTCTAACATCTGGCTTCCCTGCGGCCTCCTGTCATGCGCGCCGATGTCGGCGCGGCATGGTCCAGGGCTGCGGTCTCACCACGTCGGAATGCCATTGACGGAGTTCGGGTGTGCGAAACCTCAGGGGACTTCACCTCTTGATTGCGGAGGACGAGTGGCTGCTCGCCAGCGATCTCGCGACCTTCTTCGCTGACATGGGCGCGATCATCCTGGGACCGGTGGCGACGCTGGAACAGGCCGGACGACATGCCAAAGCAGCCGAGGCCGCGATCCTGGACATCGACCTGCACGGCCGCAAGATTTTTCCGGTGGCGGACGAACTGATGCTGCGCAACGTGCCCTTCGTGTTCTTCAGCGGATATGACGACATCGCCATCCCCGAACATTTGCGTTTCGCCAGCAGCCTGAGCAAGTCCTCGAACCGCATCAGCCTGGTCGATGCGTTGTTCCCGCCGGAGCCCTCCGCAGAGCCAGCGACCGTCGCGCAGCCGGTGTCTGCGGCGGAGGACGTCGTCGCGCTGCTGCCCAAGCTCCGGCTTACCGCACGTTTGCTGCTGGACGATGCCGGGGCCTCTGACCGCCTTGTCGAGCACACTCTGGAACAGGCGCTTGAGGATATCGACAAAAGGCCCGAGGCCTCATCGATCGCCGACTGGCTGAACAGCATTATGCGCAGGATAGCCTGGTCGCGCGGAGCCTCTCTTTTGCACTGATCGGGCCGCCGGCGACCTGCGCTCGCCGGCAACTCTCTTATTGCACGAAGCGGCTTCTGAGCCATCCGAGGATCCGATTGCCCTTTACAATCCGACGCACCCGCGCGGCGGCCCAGCTGGCCTGCATCGTCGCGCCGGTATGGCAGCTGCAGACGACATCATGCAATTGCCAATCGGAGAGTTCGAAGAAGCGCTTCGCCTCGCCATAGGTGTCCGATTGCAACCCGGCCGCGCGCAGCAGCGGATCATCGAAGGCAACCGCGAGCGGCGAGCCATCCGCCCGCACCCGTTCACGGACGCCGGGATCGACATATTCGGTGCCCGTCAGCGCCGAGAGGCAACGCTGAGGATTGCGATCGAGCAATTCCGCCCACCGCTCGATCCGCTGCCTTCTCGTCGCAAGGGGAATCAAGCCGAGCCGATCGACGATTGCCACCGATTGAAGTTCGTATGAGGTCTGATGCTTCATTGCTGTCTCCTGTGGTTGTGGCGGCGACATCTGCACGGCGGCGCGGCAGGTTCTGCCGGGGCCTGAAGCCCACGCCAGCGAGGGCAGGCGCGGGCCGACCAGGTGTTGCCCACCCGTCTTCAACAGACGCCTTGGTATGGCGTCCGAAGCGAACCCGAACTGCCAGCGATCTCCTATGTTCCAGCCACCTTTTGGGACAGCGGGCAGGCGCTTGAACCGGCAGCGATGGAACATCGCGTGGATTGCATTGTTAAACACCTGACCGGTCGCTGAACCGCGATGGCGCCATCACCGCAACGGAGCGGTTCTTACAGCCCAATGGAGGCTCGTCGCGGAATGGCCCGTTCCACAAGCCCAACGAACAACCACAACATCATCGTTATCGGCGCGTCGGCCGGCGGGATCGAGCCTCTGAAGCGGATCGTCGCCGATCTGCCCGCCGATCTGGCGGCGGCCGTGTTCGTCGTGGTGCATATCGGCCAGGTCAGCTACCTGCCCGATATCCTCGACCGCGCGGGGAGGCTCGAAGCGCAGCCGGCCAGGAACGGCGCGGCGTTCAGGATGGGCTGCATCTATGTGGCGCCGCCGGGTTTCCATCTTCTCCTTCACGATGGCCATATGATGCTGCGGCGCGGCCCGCGCGAAAACCTCGCCCGGCCGGCCATCGATCCTTTGTTCCGTTCGGCGGCGCTGAGCTACGGCGCCAGCGTCATCGGCGTGCTGCTGTCGGGTGCGATGTCCGACGGCACCGCCGGGTTGAGGGCCGTCAAGGCCGTCGGCGGGCTGGCGGTCGTCCAGCATCCTAAAGATACGCTGGTACCTTCCATGGTGGAAAGCGCGCTGCATTATGTCGAGGTCGACCACTGCCTGCCTGCTGCCGAGCTCGGCGCTTTGCTTGCAAAGCTGACTGCCGAGCCGCCGGGCGAGACCTTTGCGGCACCGCCGATGGTAAGATTGGAAGCGGCCATCGCCGCGCAGGAGCATTCGACCATGAAAGACGAAGATCGACTTGGGCAATTGTCGGTGTTTACATGCCCGGAATGCCACGGGCCGTTGTGGGAGATCGAAGACGGTGACATGCTCCGCTATCGGTGTCATACCGGGCATGCCTTCACCGCCGACGCAGTGATAGAGGCTCAGGCTATCGAAGCGGACGAGATCCTGTGGAGCCTGCTTCGCTCGCATCAGCAGCGGGCGGAGTTTGCCCGGCGCATGGCCGAGCGGGAAAAGACACGGCGTCGCTCCGAACTGGCCAATCAGTTCGGCCAGCGGGCGCGGGAATACGAAGCGGATGCCGCCGTCATCGAGCGCATCCTTGAGAGCAGGCGAGCACGGTTAGGCGGCAATGGCGCGGGCGGCGAGGAAGACAGGCACGACAAGAGCGAAGGCTAACGACGCGCCCGAGGCCGCAACGGAGGGGGCACCTTTCCCGATTATCGGCATCGGCGCGTCGGCCGGCGGCATCGCGGCCCTGCAACGGTTCTTTCCCGAAGTGCCGGCCGAAAGCGGCTTTGCCTATGTGGTCATTCAACATCTCGATGCCGAGCACGAAAGCGTTCTCGCCAGCATCATCCAGCGGTCGACCTCGATCGAGACGCTGACGGCGGCCGAAGACATGGAGATCGAGCCCGACAAGATCTACGTCACGCCGCCCGGTGTATCGGTGACGGTGCGTGGCCAGCATTTCCATATGGCCAAAATGGCCACGACGCGCGCCAGACGGACGCCGATCGACGATTTCTTCACCTCGCTGGCGCAGGAGCAGTCGGAGAACGCGGCGGGAGTGATCCTGTCCGGCACTGGCAGTGACGGCACCATCGGGCTGAGAGCCGTCAAGGAACGCGGCGGCCTGACCTTGGCGCAGGAAAGCGCCGAGTATGACGGCATGATGCGCAGCGCCGTCCAGAGCGGCCTGGTCGACATGGTGCTTCCGGCCGAGGAAATGGCGGGCAAGCTCACCAGCTATTTCCGCCACGCCAACCACACCGATGGCGAGCGCGACCGCCGCAAGCGCGATGTCGCCGAGCAGCTTTCGCGCATCGCGGCGCTGCTTCGCGTGCGCACCGGCCATGATTTCAGCGGCTACAAGGACAACACGATCCTGCGCCGCATCCAGCGCCGGATGCAGGTGCTGCAGATCGACGACCCGATCGCCTTTTACGAGCGGCTGCGCGACGAGCCGCAGCAGGTCGATCTGCTCTTCCAGGACCTGCTGATCGGCGTCACCAGCTTCTTTCGCGACGAGCACGCCTTCGATGTGCTGGAAAGACTGGTCATTCCCCGGCTCTTCGAGAACCGAAAGCCCGACGAGACGATCCGTGTATGGGTGCCCGGCTGTGCGACGGGCGAAGAGGCCTATTCGATCGCTATGCTCTTAAAGGAGAGCGCTCCGCGGGGCGCCGCCTCGCCCAATCTGCAGATTTTCGCCACCGATATCGACGAGCGTGCGCTGGAGGTGGCCCGCGCCGGGCGCTATCCTGCAACGATCGCCACGGACATAACGCCGAAGCGGCTCAAGGAGTTCTTCTCGCGCGAGGACGGCACTTACCGCGTTTCGGCCGATCTGCGCGAGGTCTGTCTGTTTTCCTCGCACAACCTGTTGCGCGACCCGCCCTTCTCCAAGCTCGACCTGATCACCTGCCGGAACCTCCTGATCTATATGGGCCCGGAACTGCAGGAAAAAATCATTCCGATCTTCCACTACGCTCTGCGCAACAACGGCTATCTCTTTCTCGGATCCTCGGAGAACGTCACGCGGCACGCCCGCCTGTTCTCCACCGTGGACAAGGCGAGCCGCATCTTCCAGAAGCGTGGCGGGATGACCCCGCAGCGGTTGCCCGAATTCCCGCTCGCCGCCGCCGCCAGGCACACCGTGCCGAATACACGGCAGCGGGCGACGAACGGAACCTTGCAGGAAGTGGCGGAGCGTCTTCTCGTCGAGCGATTTGCGCCGGCCTATGTGGTGGTCAACGCTGGTGGCGAATTGATGCATAGTTCGGGCGGTACCGGCAAATATCTCGAGCTCGCCGCGGGCGCCCCCGACCACAACGTCTTTTCCATGGCAAGGCGGGGCCTTCGCATGGACCTGCGCGCGGCGCTCCACAAGGCGGCCAGCACAGGACAGGTGGCGATCCAGAACAAGATCACCGTCGGCACCAATGGCGGCCGGCAGACGATCAGCCTGGCCGTGCAACCGTTGCCCTCCGACGGCTCGGCGGACCCGCTCTACATGCTGGTCTTCCGCGACATCGGCGGCATCAAGGCGGAGTCGGAGGACGAGCCCGTCCACACGACCGACGATGTCGAAAGCGCCAATGTCAGCCAGCTCGAAAGGGAGCTGAGGGAAACCAAGGAGCGGCTGCAGATTACCACGGAGGAGCTCGAATCCTCCAATGAGGAGCTGAAATCCTCCAACGAGGAATTGTCGTCGATCAACGAGGAGCTGCAGTCGTCCAACGAGGAACTGGAAACCTCGAAGGAGGAGCTGCAGTCGATCAATGAGGAACTGCAGACGGTCAATGCCGAGCTCAACATTCGCGTCGACGAGCTCAGCCGCGCCAACAACGACATGGCCAACCTGCTCGAAAGCACGCAGATCGCCACCGTGTTTCTCGACCGCGACCTCTGCATCAAGAGCTTCACTCCGACCGCCCGCGACCTTTTCCGCCTGGTCGAGAGCGATGTCGGTCGGCCGCTGGCGCATGTGCGGCCGCGCTTCCCCGCTGACGGGCTGCAGGCCGACATGGAGCAGGTGCTGCTGAGGCTTGGCACGATCGAGCGGCAGGTCGAAGGTACCGACAGCGGCCGGCGCTACATCATGCGCGTCCTGCCCTATCGCACCGTCGACAACGTGATTGCCGGCGTCGTCGTCACCTTTGTCGATGTCACGCAGATCGCGCGGGCGGAGGAAAAGATCGGCGTGCTCTCGCACGACCTGCGCAACCGCGTCGAAAGCCTCGAGACCCTGCTCGACCTGGTGCCGGTCGGCATCTTCATCGCCGAAGACGGCGACGGCGCGGAGATCCGCGCCAACCGCCGCGCGGTGGAATTCATGGGGCAGCGCTCCACCGGCGACAAGCTCATTTCAGTTCCCGCCGTCCTGCCGCTGACGCTCAACGGCGTTAAGGTGGATGCTGAAGAGCAGCCTCTGCGAAAGGCGATTCGCACCGGAAAACCTATCCCCGGCTACGAAGCGCAAATCCTGCACGAGAATGGTTCGGGCATCGACGTGATGATGTCGGCCAACCCGCTTTTCGACGAAAACGGCAAGGTGCGCGGCGCCATCGCGACCCTTGTCGACATATCGAGCCACAAGGAGGCAGAGCGCAGCCAGGAGAGATTGCTGCACGAACTGCAACATCGCGTGAAGAACATCCTGGCCACAGTCACCGCGCTGGCTTCACGCATGGTTGGCACATCGAGTTCAATCGGTGATTTCTTTTCCTCGTTCCAGCAGCGGCTGCAGGCAATGGGCCGAACGCACGAAGTGCTGTCTTCCTACAACTGGCGCGATGCCGATCTCGAGCAGCTGCTGCGGGCAGTTCTAACGCCCTACAGCAGCAAGCTTCGCCAGAACATCGTCATTGACGGAAAATCACTGCAGCTCGGCGCAAGCGTGGCCGCGACACTTGGCATGGTGTTCTTCGAGCTTGCTAGCAATGCGGCGAAATATGGGGCGCTCTCGACCGAGGACGGCCGCGTCGAAGTGGCCTGGAGAACCGACAAATCGGGTGTGCTGTCAATCCGATGGAAGGAAATCGGCGGGCCTGCCGTAGACGAGCCGACGCGACTGAATTTCGGAACAAGCTTTATAAAGCAAAGTTTAGAGTATGAGCTTGGGGGGAAGGTCGACCTGCGGTTCGAGCCCTCCGGGCTTGAGTGCGACATCCAGATACCGTTGGCACCCGCCACGGACCGCTGACATCCTCGCGCTGGGTACCGGGAATGAACACGAATACACTCTTGTCCGACCTTAAAGTCCTGGTGGTTGAGGACGTGTTCATGCTTGCGCAGGACTTGGCCGACCAGTTGAGCGGTGCCGGATGCACCGTGGTCGGACCGGTGCCCACGGTTCAACAAGCGCTGGATCAAGCGGACAGTATCGCCCTGGATGGTGCCGTGCTGGACGTGAATCTTCGCGGCGAGCGAAGCTTTCCTTTGGCCGAGCATCTGGCGCGTGGCGGCGTGCCTTTCATTTTTCTCACCGGATATGACAGCGTCACCGTCTTCCCCGATCAATTCAGGGACGCGCAGAAGCTAGCCAAGCCCGTCGACTACAAGATGCTGATCGAGGCGGTGTCGCGGTTCCGCAAAGGTGATGCCGCGTCGGGCTGAAGTCCAGCTTGGGCTCGTTGAATTGGCCTGATCTATTGCTCGGTGCGATCCCCTACCAATTGGCTCGCCAGTTCGACCAGATGCCGGATCGGCGCCGGCTTGGGCACATAAGGCGCGCCGTGGAAGATCGGCGACTGGAACTCCGGATCGTAGCCCGAATGGACGACGAAAGGCACGCCCGCTTCCTTGAGGCGGGCGGCGGTGACACCGCGCTGGCCATCGAGCAGTTGGATATCGATAATGGCAAGGTCCGGCCTGTGATCGTCCAGCCAAGTCGCGGCTGCCCGCTCGGACGCCACGCAGGCCGCCTCGAAACCTCGCTCCTTCAGGCCATTCGCCACGTCCGACGCAATCAGATATTCGTCTTCAATGATCAGTGCCAAGGGCGTTGCCATGGCGACCTCCTATGACAGGCGCATTTCTGCCGGACGCACGACTGATCGTACTCCGCCGGCCAGGGAAACGCACCACGCTTTGCTTCGGAGCGGTTTCGAGCTCCCCAACAGGATTTGGACCGGCCTGGTTCAACCCCGTCTCCTGCTGAAGTTCAATCACGTCGGGGTGGGACAAGGCCGCGCGGGCATCAAGCAGGCGAAGGAACTCAGGTCTCAGCCCGTCGCCTCGTGAACTCGCAAGCGCATGCAGTGACATGAGGGAACGCATCATATTACCTTTCACAGATGCCGCCTCCCTCACATGGCGGCGGTTGCCCTTTCCTGCCTAACCGCCCAGCCGTCCTGAAAGGGTTCGGCCGCATCGTCGAGCAGATCGATCGCCGACCGCAACGCTTCGTCATGAACGGCTTCCAGGTTGGGCAAGTCCACGCCTTCGAGCCGCCTCACATTGCCACCCTCGCGATATTCGAATGTGTAGGGACCCTCACCTGTATCGCTTTGCCGCTGGATGCCGGGCCGGCCGCCATCTGCGTTCCCCTGCGAGCGGTCTTGTGCAGGCAGGCCGCCGAAAGCCGCGCACTGAACCATCAACTCTTTGGCGCGATCAACAAGGGCGCCGTGGTCAAGCAACGGATTGGACACGACCATCGTGACAGCGATGTTTTCGCCGCCCTCGCCGACAAATTCGACCGTCACAGTTCCGGGACTGGCATGTATCGCTGTGTCGAGAACTTGCATTCCTGCCTCTTTCTCTTGGTGTTGAGAATACAAAGCTGCCCTGCTCCGGAAAGTTCCCTCCGAGTTTCAAGAAGGCGCGGTTGGAACAGCGGGGCCGGATGAAGGTTTGGGAACAAAGGAGGCGCCGAATGTCACCCAACCCACGCACACCGGCCGAGGCCCGCGGCGAAATCCAGGCCGGCAGGACGCAGGACAAGACACCCGGATTCGACCCGGCGGCGGCACCGCAGGAAGCAGACGCCGAAGCCGGTGCTGTCTCGACGTCCGCCGCGCCGGCCGAGCCGCGCAAACCGAACTTCACCAACCAGTCGAGCTTTGCCAACGCGATGCGACCGCCGGAGAACGCGCCACACCTCGAGCCGAGCAGGAACGGGCCGGTCCTGGTCATCGTGGCGCTGGTTGTCCTGGCCGCGGTCGCCTTTCTGCTCGCCGCGGCCCTGCACTAGCCATGGAAGGAACATCATTCGCCGTCCCAGGTTTGATAACGCAGGAGGTTATTGCGATGCCCAGCTTGAGAAGTCTGTTTCGCCATCTTTGGCGCTGGAAAGCACAGCCTGCGACCGCCCCCTCTCCAGTGGATGCCATTGTGCGGCTGCTGCGCGACGCCGAGAAGCAGCGCGGATCCCGCCGTTCGGAATGACCGCATCCTGACGGTTATGTCTCCGGTGGATCGAGCGATCGCCGGAGTCACTCCTCGTCAAAGATATGCTCGTGGATGATACCGAGGATCTGCAGCTTCACTGTTTCCCGCGCCTCGGGTTTCACGAAGGCCATCAGCAGATCGACCGTCTCCTCCACCCGCCGCGGCAGGTCGGCGCTCGGATCGCTCAGATAGCTGCCATGGGCATAGAGGTTTTCGGTCAGCTTCTTGTTCAGGTCGGAAAAGAGTCCCATGGCGATTGCTCCTTGCCGATCCAACAGCCAGAGCGCCCACGCGGTTCCCTCGGCCGAAGGCATTGCAGTTTCATCGTGCGGAATCCTCCGATCCCAAGGAACATTCGGTCCAACCGGATGTTCGGCCGAACCACTCAGGAGGATCGAATGGGAAACGGGAAACTGGCGGTGGTCACCGGTGCCTCGAGCGGCATCGGCAGGGAGCTCGCGAAACTCTGCGCCAAGGACGGCTACGATCTGGTCATCGTCGCCGATGAGCCGGCCATCGAGCAGGCCGCGGAGGCGCTCCGATCGCACGGCGTCTCGGTCGATGCGGTGGAGGCCGACCTTGCACGCGAGAATGGCGCCGACAAATTGATCGCCGAGATCGGCGACCGCGACATCGATCTCCTGTTCCTCAACGCGGGGCGCGGCCTGGGCCGGGGCTTTATCGACCAGGATTGGAACGAGGCACGCCGCGTCATCGACACCAACATCACCGGCACGGTCTATTTGGCCCATCGGCTCGGCCGCAAGATGGTCGGACGCGGTCGCGGCCGGATCCTGTTCACAGGCTCGATCGCCGGCTTCACGCCAGGCACGTTCCAGGCGGTCTACAACGGCACCAAGGCCTTCATCGATTCCTTCGCCATCGCGCTGCGTCACGAGCTGAAGGACAGCGGCGTGAGCGTCACCGTGCTGATGCCGGGCGCCACGCAGACGCGCTTCTTCGAGCGCGCCGACATGATGGATACCGAGATCGGGGTGCAAGAGAAGGACAATCCCGCCGATGTGGCCAGGGACGGCTACGACGCCTTGATGGCCGGCGAGGAGCAAGTGGTCAGCGGCTGGAAGAACAAGATGCAGGCCGCCGCCGCCCATGTCACACCGGCCGGCATGCTGGCCGAACAGCACCGCAACATGGCCGAACCGGGTTCGGCGAAGAATGGCTGAAAACGCGGGCTCTGATCCGGGAACATTCCCGCCCAGCGCCAGTTCGGTTCGTAGCCCGCTAAGCATCGACAACCCAAAGGAACAACCGATGAAAGCCCTGACCTGGCATGGCAAAGGCGACATTCGTTGCGACCAGGTCGCCGACCCGGCGATCGAGAACGATCGCGACATCATCATCAAGGTCACGTGCTGCGCCATATGCGGCTCGGACCTGCATCTGATGGACGGCTACATGCCGACGATGAAATCGGGCGACGTGCTGGGCCACGAGACCATGGGGGAAGTGGTGGAAGTCGGCCGCGCTCACACGAAGTTCAAGAAGGGCGATCGCGTCGTCGTTCCCTTCAACATCTCCTGCGGCGAGTGCTGGTTCTGCCAGAACGGCCTGTTCTCGCTCTGCGACCGCTCGAACCCCAACGCCGAGCAGGCCGCCAAGGTGATGGGCCAGTCGCCAGCGGGCCTGTTCGGCTATTCGCATCTGGTCGGCGGCTATTGGGGAGGACAGGCCGAGTATCTGCGCGTGCCCTTTGCCGATGTCGGCCCGATCAAGGTGCCTGACGGCATGGATGACGAGCAGGTGCTGTTCCTGTCCGATATCTTTCCCACCGGCTACATGGCGGCCGAGAACGCCGGGATCCAGGAAGGCGACACTGTCGCCATCTGGGGCTGCGGGCCGGTCGGGCAGTTCGCCATCCAGAGCGCCTGGATGCTCGGCGCGGGCCGTGTCATTGCCATCGACAAAGTGCCGGAACGGCTCGCCATGGCGCGTGATTACGGCAAGGCCGAGACGCTCGATTTCAGCAATTCCGATATTTACGATGCCCTGATGGCCATGACCGACGGTCGCGGCCCTGACAGTTGCATAGACTGCGTCGGCACCGAGGCCGATGCCACCGCAACGTCCGATTCCATGCTCGATAAGGCCAAGGCCACCGTCTATCTCGGCACCGACCGGCCGCATGTGCTGCGCGAGGCGATCTATTGCTGCCGCAAGGGCGGCACGATCTCGGTGCCCGGCGTCTATATCGGCCTGGTGGATCACATTCCGTTCGGCGCGGCGATGAACAAGGGGCTGACTTTCCGCATGGGCCAGACCCATACTCACCGCTATCTCGAGCCGCTGCTGCAGAAGGTGCTAAGCGGCGAGATCGACCCGTCCTTCGTCATCACCCACCGCGCGGGCCTGGAGGAAGGACCGGATCTCTACAAGACATTCCGCGACAAGCAGGACGGCTGCATCAAGGTGGTGATGCGCCCGCACGGCTGATCGCGCGGATAGCGAACGGCTGAACGAGGAAAGGTTCGAAAATGGCTGAACCGAAAGACACGTCCAAGCCTGCGGTGAAATCGCCCGATCCCGGGGGGCTTCCGCATCCGCATCGCGATGCGCAGGACCGCGATGCGGGCGCGAGACCGACTGCCCCAAAGACCTCAGGCGCACGGGAGCCCTCGACCTCGCCGCTCGACAATCCTGTTGCAAACCGCAACGCCGGTCGACGGCGCCAGACCGGGCAGACACCCAGGCCGACGGACAAGCCGCTCGATTGAGCGGCACGAACAAATGCGGCAGCCTGACCGCCTGCCGCGGCGCCGTTGCAGGGCCTCCTCTCCCTCCAACGGCGCCACGACGCCAGCTTCTCGACCCACTAGAGCGTTTCGCCGTTTCACGGAAACGGCGAGCCGCTCTATCTCTTTGTTTTGACGCAATTCCGAACGGAAAACCGCTGACACTTTTCCTGGAATTGCTCTAGTCCTTCTGGCTGCGCTCGACGAATTTGTTGAAGCGGCTCGTTCCTCCGCCGCCGGCTTCATCCTGATGCAGGAAGGCTAGGTCGTTCTCGTCGAAAATGCGGAAGAATTCGTCCCACTCGATCGGTTCCAGCGTGTCTTCGGGCTCGCCGAAATCGATGCGCAGAATGCCGCCCTTGCCTTTCGTGCGAACGACGGCCGGCTGACCATCGCGTTCTTCCACCCATTTCCGGATCTCGTCGTGATTGGTGGTCGTCTTGGCCTCGGACATGGATTTCCCTTTCTCGCAGCGGGGATTGGTGAGCGGCCCTAACAGCAGCCAAAGGGCAATGTTCCACCGGGTTGCACAGCCCTTGTCCGAGCTGCGTGACCTCCCGCGGCGGGAACTTTGTTGATGCAGGGAACAAACCTTTTACCGCGCAGTTCGGGGCGCCGAAGCAAAATCCGCAAGGGAGTCATCGTGAAACGAGTATTGGTTACGGGAGGTTGCGGCTTCATCGGCCGCCACGTCGCCCAGGAACTCGCCGACCATGGTTATCGCGTGCGCCTGCTCGATGCACTTGTCGACCAGGTACACGGCGCCGAAGCCATCAACCTTCCGACCGGAGCCGAGCTGATCAAGGGCGACGTGCGCGATCGCGATGCGGTCGCCGAGGCGGTTTCGGATATCGACGCGGTCATCCACCTGGCGGCCGAGGTCGGCGTCGGCCAGTCCATGTACGAGATCGCCCGCTATGTCGGCACCAACGACCTCGGCACGGCGGTGCTGCTCGAGGCACTCATCAAGCATCCGGTCGAACGGATCGTCGTGGCATCCTCCATGAGCATCTATGGCGAAGGCCTCTACCGGACTGCGGACGGCGAGCGGATGGATAATGCCCGACGCAAGCACGCTGACATCAAGGACGGCCTGTGGGATCTCAGATCGGCATCGGGCGAGGCCCTGTCGCCGATTCCCACGGACGAGGAGAAGCGGCCGGATCTCGCCTCGATCTACGCGCTGACCAAATACGCGCAGGAGCGCGCGGTGCTGATCTTCGGCCAGGCCTATGACATCGATGCGGTGGCGCTGCGCCTCTTCAACGTCTTCGGCGCCGGACAGGCGCTTTCCAATCCCTATACCGGCGTTCTCGCCAACTTCGCCTCGCGTCTCGCCAGCGGCAAGCGGCCGACGATCTTCGAGGACGGCGAGCAGAAGCGTGACTTCGTGCATGTGCGCGACGTCGCCACCGCTTTCCGGCTTGCTCTGGAACAGCGCCAGGCCGCCGGCCATGCCATCAATATCGGCAGCGGCCACGCCTATTCGATCAGCGAAGTGGCTCGCCTGCTTGCCAGGGCGATGGGTATTCCCAAGCGCCCGCCTGAAATCCTGGGCAAGGCGCGCTCCGGCGATATCCGCAACTGCTTCGCCGACATTGCCAAGGCGCGCGAGCTGCTCGGCTTCGAGCCGAAGCATCGACTGGAAAATTCGCTCGGCGAATTCGCCGCCTGGGTTCGCAACAGCGTCGTCATCGACCGGGGCGCCGACATGCGGCGCGAGCTGGAAGAGCGAGGATTGGTCTCATGACCCAGACGCACCGCCCCGCCCGACAGGCGCCCGTGGCCGTTATCGGGGGCAGCGGCTTCATCGGCTCCAACCTGGCCGACAGCCTGCTTTCCGATGGAGAGACAGTGCTGGTCGTCGACAATCTCAGCCGTCCAGGCGTCGAGCAGAATCTCGATTGGCTGGCGCAAAAGCATGGCGAGCGGCTGATCGTCGAAATCGTCGACATTCGCGATCTGAGCGCGTTGGCCACCGCACTGGCGCCGGCCAAAGCGATTTTCCATCTGGCCGCTCAAACAGCCGTGACGACCAGCCTGAGCGATCCTGCTGAAGACTTCGACATAAACCTCAAGGGGACGTTCAACGTGCTGGAAGCGGCCCGCGGCACCGGAGCTCCCGTGGTCTTCGCCAGCACCAACAAAGTCTATGGCAGCCTGCCCCAGATCGCGGTTCGGCAAGCCGACGATCACTATGAACCGCTCGACGAGGAGGTGCGTACGAGCGGCGTCGCTGAGAAGGTCGGCCTTGATTTCTGCACGCCCTATGGCTGCTCGAAGGGCGCGGCGGATCAGTATGTGCTCGACTATTCCAAGTCCTATGGCTTGCCGACGGCGGTGCTGCGTATGAGCTGCATCTACGGGCCGCGCCAGTTCGGCACCGAGGACCAGGGCTGGGTCGCGCATTTTCTTCTCAGCGCGCTGTCGGGCCGGCCGATCACCGTTTACGGCGACGGCCGGCAGGTGCGCGACATCCTGCATGTGTCCGATGCCGTGGCCGCCTATCGCGGCGTGCTCGCCAGGATCGAGGACCTGAAAGGCCAGGCGTTCAATCTGGGCGGCGGCCCGCGCAACGCGGTCAGCCTGCGCCTGCTGCTGGCGGAGATCGCCGACATGACCGGCAGCGACATCGCGATCCGCCACGACCACGAGCGCACCGGCGATCAGCCCTACTTCGTCGCCGATACGCGCAAGCTGCAAGCCACGATCGGCTGGCAAGCGCATGTCCTATGGCGCGAAGGCGTCTGCGATCTCGCCAACTGGCTGCTGCGGCATCGGCTCCAATCGCGCCCCGAAGCCACGAGGTACGTCGCATGAAGGTAGCCCTGGTCAATCCGTTCTGGACGTATGAGCACAGCATCTATTTCGGCTGCCGCCAGCCGCATCTGCCGCTGGAGCTCGGCTATTCCAAAGCGATGTTGGAGGCCGATGGACACGACGTCCTGATGCTGGACGGACAATTGCAGGCCCTCGACAACGCGGCGCTGGCCGAGCAGGTGGCGTCATTCGCGCCGGACATGACGGTGGTGACCACCGCCCCGACCTATCTGTTCTGGCGCTGCGCGCCGCCGGAACTGCGTGTTCCCGGAGAATTCCTCAACCATCTCGCCGGGCGCGGCGGCCGCACGGTGGCGGTCGGACCGCACGGCTCGGCGACGCCGGCGCCCACCTTGCGCAAGCTCGGCGTCGATGTCGTCGTGCGCGGCGAATGCGAGGAGGTCGTGGCTGAACTCGCGCGGCAAAGCGACTGGAGCAAGGTCGCGCATACGGCCAGCCTCCAGGGCGACGGTCTCGCCTGCAATGGCGGCGTTCATGTCAGCCCGTTCGTCGATCACCTGGCGCTCACCTGGCCGTCCGACTGGATCGCGGCGCATGGCCACCACCACCACAGGTTCGATACCGTCCAGAAGGGCGCCGGCGCCGAGGTGGAGGCCTCGCGCGGCTGTCCCTACAATTGCAGCTTCTGCGCCAAGATCGATTTTCGCGATGCCTATCGGCGCAGAAAGCACGATGCCATCGTCGCCGAGATCGACGGGCTGATCGCGCAAGGCGTCGGCTACATCTATTTCATCGACGAAATCTTCCTGCCGCAGAAGGCGCTGCTGGAAGCGCTGGTCGATCGCGACGTTCAATTCGGCGTCCAGACGCGCATCGATCTGTGGAAGCCGGAACTGCTCGAGCTGCTCGGCGCGGCAGGCTGCGTCTCGATCGAAGCAGGCCTTGAAAGCCTGACCGTCGAGGGCCGCGCGATGCTGGCCAAGCGCTGCCGCCTCGACACTGAGGACCTCGCAGCGCTTCTTATCGACGCCCGCCGCAACGTGCCTTTCGTCCAGGCCAATCTGATCGGCGTGGTTGAGGACGACCCGGCGCTGGTGGATTATTGGCGCAAGCACCTCATCGATCATGGCGTCTGGGCGAACGAGCCCGTGCCGCTCTACCCCTATCCGAGCTCGCCCAGCTATCGCGAACTCTGGGGCGAACCCGACGACCTCGCCTGGGAGCGCGCGCATGAGCACTACCTCGCCTCCTTCCGCTCGTTCAGCGACATCCAGGACCAGCGCCCGCATGCGCTGGCCGAGTTGGAGTCCTCATGCTGCAATCACTGATCCATCGTCCGCGGCGCATCCTGATGACGACCGACGCCGTCGGCGGGGTGTGGCGCTACTCGCTCGACCTGGCTCGCGAGCTGGCGGCCGGCGGCGACAGCATCGTGCTTGCCGGGCTGGGGCCGGAGCCTTCCCCGGAGCAGGCGCGTGAGGCGCAGTCTTTCGCCACGCTGGTTTGGCTGAAAAGCCCGCCGGACTGGATGACGCGCGATGAAAAAGATCTCGACCGCTTGCCGGGCGAATTGCGAAGCCTTGCCAAGACCTATGCGATCGATCTCGTCCATCTCAATGCGCCGGCGCAAGCCGCCGGACTTGATCTGACATGTCCCATCGTCGCGGTCTCGCATTCATGCGTGGCCACCTGGCTGCACGCGGTGCGTGGGCAGGCGCCGGCGGACGCCTGGTCCTGGCAGCGAGATCGCAACAGGGCCGGATTCGATCGCGCCGATGTCGTTATCGCTCCGAGCCGAAGCCATGCCGAGATGCTCCAAGCCTGCTACGGCGCGATCGCAGGCTTGGGCGTCGTCCATAATGGCGCCCTGCCCGGCCCGAGGCCGGGACGGCGCGAGCGTTTTGTCTTCGCTGCCGCGCGCTGGTGGGACGAGGGCAAGAACGCGGCATCGCTCGACGCCGCCGCCGCGCTCTGCGCCTGGCCCGTTCAGGCCGCCGGTCCGCTCGCCGGCCCCGACGGACAGCGCGCCCGTTTCGACCACTGCGTCTCTCTCGGTTCAATCGACCACCGCGAGGTTCGGCGCCGCATGAGGCGGGCCGGCATCTTCGTGTCAACTTCCATCTACGAGCCCTTCGGGCTGGCCGCCCTGGAGGCAGCGCTCTCGGCCACGCCGCTGGTGCTCGCCGATATCGCGACCTACCGCGAGATCTGGGACGGCGCGGCCATGTTCTTCAACTCGCGTGATCCACACGCGCTGGCCGGCTGCATCGAGAGCCTGTCCCGTGACGAAAGCTTGCGGCGCAAGCTCGGCAGGCGCGCCGCGCGGCAGGCACGCAAATTCTCGCTGGGCAAGCAAGTGAGGATGATGCGCGACATCTACAATCGGGCGGCGCTGACCGCAGCGGGGCGTTGACCATGCGTTTTCTGTTCTACACCCATTCGGCGGTTTCCGACTGGAACCACGGCAACGCGCACTTCCAGCGCGGCATCATGCGCGAGCTTGTGGCGCGCGGCCATGAGGTGATCGCGCTGGAGCCCGCCGACGGCTGGAGCCGATCGAACCTGCTCGCCCAGCAAGGCCCCTTCGCCGTCGAGCGCTTCCGCAAGGATTTTCCGGAATTGATGGCGGTGACCTACGACGCGGGTTTCCAGCATGAGTCCTGGCTCGCCGGCGCAGATATCGTCATCGTTCATGAATGGACTGACCCTGAGCTCGTCGCTCGCATCGGCCGCATTCGGGGCCGGGGTGGCGATTTCACGCTGCTGTTCCATGACACCCATCATCGCGCCGTATCGGCGACGCAGGCGATCGCGGTGCTTCAGCTCGAGCATTATGACGGGGTTCTGGTCTTCGGCGAAGTGCTGCGGGAGAGCTATCTTCGTGCCGGCTGGGGCAGACGGGTCTTCACCTGGCATGAGGCGGCGGACGAACGGCTGTTCAAGCCGCTGCCCGAGATCGACCGTGAGTCTGATCTCGTCTGGATCGGCAATTGGGGCGACGACGAACGCAGCGCCGAGATCGCCGAGTTCCTGATCGAGCCCGCGCACGCCCTCGCGCCGTCGGGAACCGTGCACGGCGTGCGCTATCCGCCGGATGCGCTGACGGCCCTCGCGGATACCGGCTTGCGCTATGAAGGCTGGATCGCCAATGCCGACGTGCCGAAGGCCTTCGCCCGGCATCGCGTCACCATGCACATCCCACGCCGGCCCTACCGGGAGAGCCTGCCGGGCATTCCCACCATTCGCATGTTCGAGGCGCTGGCCTGCGGCATTCCGCTTGTGTCTGCGCCATGGTCGGATGTCGAAGGCCTGTTCCGCTCCGGAACGGATTTCCTCTTCGCCCGAAACGGCGCCGAGATGCGAGACCACCTCCGCGACGTGCTGAACGATCGCCAGCTAGCGGACGCGCTGGCCGCATCGGGCCTGGAGACCATCCAGGCGCGGCACACATGCCGGCATCGCGGCGACGAGCTGTTCGACATCCTCGCCGCATGCGGCAATCGCGCGGCGGCTGAAATCAAGCCTGCAAGGGAGGCGGCCGCATGAAGATTGCCTTTTACGGATCGAGCCTTCTGTCGTCCTACTGGAACGGCGCCGCCACCTATTACCGCGGCCTGCTCAAGGCACTGTCGCAGAGCGGCTATGACATCGTCTTCTATGAGCCCGACGTCTACGACCGGCAGAAGCATCGCGACATCGAAGCTCCGGACTGGTGCAGCGTCGTGGTCTACGAGCCGACTCCGCATGCGCTGATGCAGGTCGCCTCGCGCGCCGCGCAGGCAGACGTTGTCGTCAAGGCAAGCGGCGTCGGCTTCGAAGACGATGCGCTGCTGCGGGCAGTCCTCGACAATGCCCGCCCGGACGCGCTGACCGTTTTCTGGGATGTCGACGCGCCGGCGACCCTGAGCGAGTTGCGCAACGACGCCGAACACCCGTTGCATGAGGCACTGAAGAGGATCGGCATCGTGCTGACTTACGGCGGCGGCGACCCGGTCGTCTGGGATTATCGTGCGCTCGGCGCCGCGGAATGCGTGCCGATCTACAACGCGCTCGATCCTGAGACGCATCATCCGGTCGCCGCAAATCCGCGCTTTGCCTGCGACCTGGCCTTCCTCGGCAATCGGCTGCCCGACCGTGAGGCGCGCGTCGACGCCTTCTTCCTCGACCCGGCCCGCAGGCTCGGCAGCCAGCGCTTCCTGCTGGGCGGTTCCGGCTGGGACGACAAGTCCCTGCCCCCGAATGTCTCATGGCTGGGGCATGTCGGCACCAACGATCACAACGCCTTCAACGTCACGCCGAAGGCCGTGCTCAACATCAGCCGCGACAGCATGGCGGCCAACGGGTTTTCGCCCGCGACCCGTGTCTTCGAGGCGGCGGGGGCCGGCGCGTGCCTTCTGACCGACGCCTGGCTCGGCATCGAATTTTTCCTGACCCCCGGCGAAGAGATCCTGGTCGCCCGCGACGGGGCCGATGTCGCCGAGATCATGCGCACGCTGACGCCACAGCGGGCGGAGGCGATCGGCGCGGCAGCGCTGCGGCGCGTTCGGGCCGAGCATACCTACACGCTGAGGGCTCGGCTGGTGGACGACATCTTCAAGGCGCATTTCGAGCGCCGCGCAATGGAGGCTGCGGAATGACGAAACCGCTCGACATCGTTTTCCTTGGGCTCTCCCTGTCTTCGTCCTGGGGCAACGGCCATGCGACGACTTTCCGCGGATTGCTGCGCGCGCTCAACGATCTCGGCCATCGCGTCACCTTCCTCGAACGCGACGTCTCCTGGTACGCGCATCATCGGGACCTGCGCGATCCCGATTTCTGCGACTTGCGCTACTACGAGACAGTCTCGGAGCTGCGCCGAAACCACCGGCGGGAGCTGCAGCGCGCCGATGCAGTGGTGATAGGCTCCTTCGTGCCGGAAGGCAGGGTGATCATCGACGATCTTGCTTCGCTCTGCACGGGGCAGTTCTGCTTTTATGACATCGACACACCGGTGACGCTGGCGCGGGTTGCCGATGACGATTGCGACTATCTTGCCCGCAGGCAGATTCCCTATTTCGACGTCTACTTCTCCTTCACCGGCGGACCGACGCTGGAGCGGCTGGAGTCCGAGTTCGGCGCGCGCCGGGCGGAGGCGCTCTACTGCTCCGTCGATCCGACGCGACATCGTCGCACCAGACACGCCATCGAATGGGACCTTGGCTATCTTGGCAC
>NZ_RZRY01000200.1:0-9420 GCF_003998035.1 Mesorhizobium sp. M2A.F.Ca.ET.039.01.1.1
ATCCACTGCCAAGGCGGCCTGAGGCCCCAAGAGCGAGGCAAAATAACCCGCCAAAGCGGCCAGAGCGCCTTTCAAAAAACGCCCATCCGCCTCGTGCGCTAAATATCGACTCCCATGCAAAACCCTCTCAGGGGGAGAACGGGAAACCCCAACCAAGGAGCCCATCTTGCCCACCCTCGCTCTGCCCGCCGAAGGAGGCTGCCGCTGCGGCCGCGTGCGCCTGAAAATCTCGGCAAAACCGCTGCTCACCATGGCCTGCCACTGCACCGGCTGCCAGCGCATGTCGTCCAGCGCCTATTCCCTGAGCGCGGCGATCCCCTCGGATGGTTTCGAGGTGACGAAGGGCGAGCCGGTGATCGGCGGCCTGCACGGCGCCTCGAAACACTATTTCTGCGGCTACTGCATGACCTGGATGTTCACGCGACCGGAAGGGATCGACTGGTTCGTCAATCTGCGCCCGACCATGCTCGACGACCATGCCTGGTTCGCGCCCTTCATCGAGACCTGGACGGCCGAGAAACTGCCCTGGGCGGCGACACCGGCCGTGCACAGCTACGAAGCGCTGCCTGCCTTCGAGGAATATGAGCGGCTGGTCACCGAATACGCCGGAGCGCAGAAGTAAAACGGCGACCCAGGGCAAGGTCGCCGTCGCATTCTGTTCATGGTCGACGCGTCCGTTGGGGGCGCATTGTTGGGGATGTGCTTGGGCGTCCGCGTCGACCACGGCGGCCTCATACCGCAGACTTCACCATGGCACATTTGCCGCTCGCTGAAACTTACGCGAAAGCGGTATATAACAGGCGTTGTACTTGGCTTCTTCCACAACGGGAGAAGGCAAGGGCGAAACACTTTCTATCCAATCCCGCATTGACCTTGGCCAGCCAAGCGACGACCACTGATGCGTTCACTTTCAATGGGATGCATCTTGAACCAGACTCATTTCCTCAACGCCAGGCTCGCCGACGGCACGGTCGTTGATCTCACTGTCGAGGGCGGCCGCTTCAGCGCTGTGGCGCCTGCGGCGAACACGACGCCGCCGACGGACGGCGCCGTCGACCTCGCCGGACAGCTCGTGCTGCCAGCCTTCGTCGATGGCCACATCCATCTCGACACCTCCTTCTACCGCGACGCCTGGCGCCCGCACATTCCCTGCACCAACGGCTTCGACGTGCGCGAGCGCGTCGCTTTCCAGATGCGCAACCTCGAGCAGGCAACACCCATGGCGGAGCGCGCGAAGAACCAGCTCGAGCTTTGCGTCGGCCATGGCAGCCTCGCCATGCGCAGCCATGTCATGGTCGATGCCGCGGTCGGGCTGAAGCATGTCGAGACGATCCTCGCCGTGCGGGAGAAATATCGCGACCTGATCGACATCCAGCTTGTCGCCTTCCCGCAGAGCGGCATCCTGTCCTCGCCTGGCACGGCGGAACTGCTCGACGAGGCGCTCAAGCTCGGCTGCGACCTGATCGGCGGGCTTGATCCGGCGAGCTTCGACCGCGACGTGAAAGGGCACCTCGATGTGATGTTCGGCCTTGCCGAAAAACGCGGCGCCGGCATCGACATCCACCTGCATGACCGCGGCACGCTCGGCCTCTTCGAGATCGAGGAGATCGTCGCCCGTGCCACGGCGTCGGGCATGCAAGGCAAAGTCGCCGTCAGCCACGCCTATGCGCTGGGCGACATCTCCGCCGATGCGTTGGCCAGGGCTGGCGAGAGGATCGCCGCCGCCGGCGTCTCCATCATGACCAACGCGCCCGGCGACCATGCCTTTCCGCCGGTGGCCGCGCTTCGCAAGGCCGGCGTCACCGTGTTCGCCGGTTCCGACAACATCCGCGATTCCTGGTGGCCCTATGGTGATGGCGACATGCTGAACCGCGCCAATATGATCGGCTATCGCTCCGGCTTCTACGAGGATCGGGAGTTGGAAACAGCTTACGACGTTGTGAGCCATGCCGGCGCCAAGGCGCTGGGGCTGGAGGGCTACGGCATCGCCGTCGTCGCCAAAGCCGATTTTGTCGCGCTGAGGGCCGAGCATGTCCCGGAAGCGGTGGTGGCGGTGCCGAAGGATCGCACCGTCTATCGCGCGGGCAAGGAAGTGGCGCGGAATGGCAAGGTGACCGCGTAGCACAACCGGGCGTGCGCCCTGGGGCCGCATGCTCGATCCCCCGAATTAATTTGCACACATATGTTTCAGGCTGCTCCGGCTTCGTGAGGCATTTCACCGTTCGCGCGCAATCCACCGGTTACAGACGCATTGCAAAAGCGGCGCCGGGTGAAGAGGAGGCGCCGGTTTTGCGCCGCCTATTTATGGGAGCTTTCCATGTTCAAAAGTCTCAACCGGATTCGCGCCGCCTTCGCGCAGGCCAGCAAGCGCCGCCGCACGACGCGCGAGCTGAACGAGCTGCCGCCCGAGATCCGCAAGGACATCGGCTGGCCGCAGGCCGCGCAGGACGACGAGATTCGGTTGCCGTTCTGAGACGAGCGCCAAGGCGCCACGCAGCGCGCCGGCTTCTTGCGGCGCTTGTTGTCGACGGCGCCGGCTGGCCGCGCAAGGCGGTCCCTCCGGCGCCAGACGGGGGCGCCTTCAGCCTATATCTCCGCAACGACCGAGCCGGACACCGGATCCGTCACGCCGAGATCGCCGCCCAGGTCTTCGAGCATATCGCGGAACGTGTCGAGAATGCCGATCATCATCGGGCGCGCCGCGGCGAGGCTGTCCATGTCGTTCCATTCGCCGACCATGCAGAAGGTGCGCTCGCCGGTCTTGATCAGGGCGCCCTTGCGAAAGCCCTTGGCGTTCAGCGAGACCTTTTCGTGTGCTTCGACGAAGGCCTTCTCCTTGCCCGGCTTGGTGCGAAAACGGACTACGTTATAGGCGGTCATGGCGTCCTCCCTTCGATGCGACATCAGCCCGCCGGCTTGTAGGCGCCGGCGGCCTTGTTGGCTGCCGCAATCACCGCCTTCATGTCGAGCTCTTCCAGAACGACGAGATCGCTCACCGAGCCGCTCGCGCGCACGGCAAGCGTCATCCCCATCCCGGCAATCTGGTCCGGCACCTCGCCATTGACGATGACGTCGTAAAGGCCGCGCGTGAACATCAGGCTGTTCATCTTCCCGCCCACGCTTTCAAACAGCGCCGCGATTGCAACTTCCCGGTTCGATCCTTGCATGAGCCCCTTGGCGGCATGGGGTTCGTAACTCGCCAGTATGGTAACCTTCATGGGATCCTCCTCCAAATATCACTGCCTCGGCCACCCAATGATGAGGGCAGCACGGACGTGCCTGTTTCTCCTTACATTTGACTGGTCTGTGGACCGCCTGGGCAACACGGCCGACGGCGGCTCAACCGCAGCAAGGCTCCGGCTTGGAGTAATATGCGCCTTTTCTAATATAACGGCAATCTGCCATCCGCCATCTGCCGGGAGCCGATGACCGAATTTTCCATTAGCATTTGCGGAAATCCGTGGGCCAAATGTCGCCTCGCCTATGCGCCATGACCGTTTTGTGTATTCACGCGGGCGATATGGCCTGATAATAGGTCAACCAAGCTGACCTAAATAGAAGCACTTCGGGAGGTGCGCCTTGACCCTGATGAACCTTCTGGCCTCGCGCTCGTCGCGCATGAAAGCCTCGGAAATCCGCGAGCTGCTGAAGCTGCTCGACCAGCCCGACATAATCTCCTTCGCCGGCGGCATTCCGGACCCGTCGCTGTTTCCCGCGCAGGCCATCGGCGACGCCTATCAGGCGGTGCTGGGCGGCAGGGAGGCGGGGACCGCGCTGCAATACCAGGTCAGCGAGGGCTATCTGCCGCTGCGCAAATGGCTGGCCGCCTATATGGGCAAGCTCGGCGTTCAATGCGACGAGGGCAACATCTTCATCACCTCCGGCTCGCAGCAGGCGCTCGACTATCTCGGCAAGCTGTTCCTGTCGCCGGGCGACACAGCCCTGGTCACCTGGCCGACCTATCTCGGCGCGCTGCAGGCCTTCAACGCCTACGAGCCGCGCTATGACCGGCTGAACACCGCCGGCGGCAACATGACGCCCGAGGCCTATCGGGCCGCCGCGGCGGCAAATGGCGGTAAGGTGAAGTTCGCCTATCTGGTACCGGATTTCGCCAACCCGACCGGCAACACGCTGGACGTCAAGCAGCGCGAGGCGGTGCTCGACCTCGCGGGCGAGCTCGACATCGCCGTCATCGAGGACGCCGCCTATCGCGCGCTGCGCTATGACGGGGAGGGCGTGCCGCCGATCCTGGCGCTCGACTGCGCCCGCTCCGGCGGCATCGATCATGCCCGCACGCTTTATTGCGGGTCCTTCTCGAAGATCCTGTCGCCCGGCATGCGCGTCGGCTGGGTCTGCGCGCCGCGCCATGTCGTGGAGAAGCTGGTGCTGATGAAGCAGGCGTCCGACCTGCACAGCCCCTCGATCAACCAGATGGTCATGCACCGCGTCGCCGACACCATCTTCGACACCCAGGTGGAAAAGCTGATCGGCGCCTACCGCAAGCGGCGCGACGCGCTGCTCGGCGCGCTCCAGGCCAACATGCCCGACGGCATTTCCTGGAGCCGCCCGGAAGGCGGGATGTTCGTCTGGCTGACCCTGCCGGAAGGCGTCGACGCCACCGAGCTTCTGGCGCGTTCGGTCAAGGAGGCGCGCGTCGCCTTCGTGCCCGGCAACGCCTTCTATGCCGACGGCACCGGCCGCAACACGCTGCGCATGTCATTCACCCTTGCCGACGACCGCGCGGTGAACGAAGGCGTGCCGCGGCTGGCGAAGCTGCTGCGCGGTTAGGCCTTCAATCACCGCCGCCTCGCGCAGGCGTGATTGGTAGTGCGCAGGCGTGATTGTCCGCGCGGCCCATTCCTCGGCTAGGGTCGCGGCCGATCCAACACCCCCTGGATCGACCCGACCGTGGGGTCCCACCTCCATGGTCCGTACGAAAGAGCCCCGACGGCCTCCACCGGCGGGGCTTTTTTCGCTGTCCCGGCGGTCAGCGCGCCGCCTTGCCCTTTTTCGGGCCGCTTTTCCGCTACGCTAGAGCAATTCCAGGAAAAGTGTGAGCGGTTTTCCGTCCGGAATTGCGTCAAAACAAAGGGATAGAGCGGTTCGCCGTTTCCGTGAAACGGTGAAACGCTCTATAGTATTCAGGGAGGATCACATGACCTTGCGTTTCGGCTTGACCACGCTTGCCCTTGTCGCCTTAGCCGGCCATGCGGCGGCCTTCGAGATCTCCAGCCCGTCAGTCTCCGACGGCAAATGGAATGCGAAATATCTCGGCGACAAGGCTGGCTGTGGCGGCAAGAGCGTCTCGATCGCGCTCGCCTGGAAGGACCCGCCGGCCGGCACCAAAAGCTATGCGCTGACCATGTTCGACACCGACGCCAATGGCGGCAAGGGTTTCTGGCACTGGCTGGCCTGGAACATCCCGGCCAGCGCCAAGGGCCTGGGCGAGGGCGCCGGCGCCGAGGGCGGCAAGAGCATGCCCAAGGGCTCGGTGCTGGGCAAGGGTGGCGTCGGCCGCGCCGGCTATTTCGGCCCATGCCCGCCGCCCGGCAGCGGCCAGCATCACTATGTCTTCACGCTGTATGCGTTGGGCGAGAAGACGCTGCGCATACCGGAGAACCCATTGCCGGATATGGTCTCCGTCGCCGCCAAGAGTTCGGCGCTGGGCGAGGCGACGGTGACGTATACGTATGGGAGGTAGCTACAGTTGATCTCCCGGCGACCTTCGCCTTCGTCATCCTAGGGCGAAGCAAGGAGCGAAGCGACGCGCGCAGACCCTAGGATCCATGCCGTTACGCTAAGGCGTTGAAACGGTTAAGAATTCTGCTCCGTTGCGCCCTTCGGCGCGCGTCACGGCATGGATCCTCGGGTCTAGCCCGAGGATGACGAATGTCGGCGGGGTTACTCCGCCGCTTCCAACTTGTCCTGCGTCTTCGTCTCGAAGTCGCTGGCGTCGTGGCGCTCGCGCAGCTGGAAGGCCGGATCGCCGGACATGCGGTTGACCATGCGGCCGCGTGTCACGGCCGGCCGCGCGTCGATCGCGTCGGCCCAGCGCTGCACGTTCTTGTATTCATGCACCGACAGGAACTGCGCGGCGTCATTGTAGCTGCGGCCCTTGGCGAGCCCGCCATACCATGGCCACACCGCCATGTCGGCGATCGTGTAGTCCGGGCCTGCGAGATATTCGCTCTCCGCCAGCCGGCGGTCGAGCACGTCCATCTGCCGCTTGGTCTCCATGGCGAAGCGGTCGATGGCGTATTCGATCTTTTGCGGCGCATAGGCGTAGAAATGGCCGAAGCCGCCGCCGAGATAGGGCGCCGAACCCATCTGCCAGAACAGCCAGGAGAAGGTTTCCGCGCGCGCCGCGCGCTCGGTGGGCAGGAATTCGCCGAATTTTTCCGCGAGATAGGTGAGGATCGAGCCGGACTCGAACACACGCACCGGCTTCGGCTCGCTGTGGTCCATGAGCGCCGGGATCTTCGAGTTTGGATTGACATGGACGAAGCCGCTGCCGAACTGGTCGCCGTCGCCGATCTTGATCAGCCAGGCATCGTATTCCGCGCCGGTGTGGCCAAGCGCCAGAAGCTCCTCGAGCATGATCGTCACCTTCTGGCCGTTGGGCGTGGCCAGCGAGTAGAGCTGCAACGGGTGCTTGCCGACCGGCAGTTCCTTCTCATGCGTGGGGCCGGCGATCGGCCGGTTGATCGAAGCGAACTGGCCGCCATTGGGCTTGTTCCAGGTCCAGACTTTCGGCGGGATATATTGGTCCATGTCGGAGGCCTTGTGTTTCGCGCAGGGCGGAGCGTTTCGTGAAGGGCGGGAAATCTGCCACGATGCCGATAGACTTAGGTGCGGTTGCGCGCGCGTCAAAGAAAAAAGTTCAACCTTCGTTGAACTACCGCTTGTGCCAGCCCCGCAACGGGAAAATCCACCCTTGCGCCGCGCTCCTTCGGCCATACTTATAGAACAAAACCCGCAACGCAGGATGGATCGATGACCGTCGAGAAAATTTCGCGCTCCGTCGTTGCCGTGCGCGCCACGGTTCCGGACGATGCTTTCACCGCCAATGCGCTGGGCACGCGCCGCGAGGGCAGCGGCGTGGTGATCCGCGACAATGGCCTTGTGCTCACGATAGGCTACCTCATCACCGAGGCCGAGGAAGTGTGGCTGACCGATCAGGATGGCCGCGTGGTCGCCGCGCATGCGCTGGCCTACGACCAGGAGACCGGCTTTGGCCTCGTGCAGGCGCTGTCGCCGCTCAACCTTCCGGCTGTCCAGTTAGGCGATGCCAGGAAGGCCAACGTCGGTGACGCGGTGACGCTTGCCGACGGCATCGGCCAGCAGGTCGACGCCCACATCGTCACCAAGCAGGAATTCGCCGGCTATTGGGAATATCTGATCGACGAGGCGATCTTCATCGCGCCCGCGCATCCGTCCTGGGGCGGGGCGGCGCTGTTCGACCGCGACGGCAAGCTGCTCGGCATCGGCTCGCTGCGGCTGCAGATGAGCCGCGCCGGCGAGGTGGCCGACATCAACATGGTGGTGCCCATCGATCTTCTGACGCCGATCCTCGATGATCTCATCAAGCGCGGCCAGGCGGCGAAAGCGCCGCGTCCGTGGCTCGGCGCCTTCTCGGCAGAGTCGAACGGGATGGTGGTGGTGATGAGCGTCGCCGAAGGCGGCCCGGCAGCCAAGGCGGGCCTGCGCCAGGGCGACATCATCTCCGACGTGCGCGACGGTGAGGTGGACGGCCTGGCCGATTTCTACAGGAAACTCTGGCAGAATCCGGCCGGCTCGGAAATCCCGCTGCGCGTCGTGCGCGACGGCCGCGAGACCTGGCTGCGCGTCAAATCCGCCGACCGCAATTCCTTCCTTAAGAAGCCGCAACTGCAGTAGCGCCGGATGCATCCAAGGCTGCTGAAAGCCTTTCTGGCGGTCGCGCGGACGGGCAACGTCACGCGCGCCGCGCAGGAGGTCAATCTCGCCCAGTCGAGCGTCAGCGATCAGATCCAGGCGCTGGAAACCGAGCTTGGAGCCGGCCTGTTCACCCGCTCGCGGCAGGGGCTCACCCTGACGCCGGCGGGCGAGGCCCTGAAACCCTATGCCGAGGACCTGCTGGCGCTTGCCGACGCCGCCCGCGCCGCCGTCGATGCCACCAAAGCCGACATGGCAGGCAGCCTGTCGATCGGCGCGCTGGAGACGATCGCCTCGGCAAGGCTGGCTCCATGGCTCGCCCGTTTCCGTGCCGCCCATGCCGGCATCGACATCAAGCTCCGGATCGCCGGCAGCGGCGACTTGCTGCGCAGGCTCAGCGATGGCGAGATCGATGTCGCCTTCTGCTTCGAGCGGCCGCCTGAGCTCGATACCAGCGCATCCGACCAGCGCCTTGCCAGGCGCGTGGTGGCGGTCGAGCCGCTGGCGCTGATCGCGCCGCCTGGCGACAACCATGTGGATGTCGACCTGGCGACGCTGGCCGAGAAGCATTTCGTTGCCACCGAGACCGGCTGCGTCTACCGCGCCATGGTCGACAAGGCGTTCGGCGAAGCGGGGCTTGGCAAGCCAAGGCTGGTCGCCGAAGCCGGCAGCATCGACGCCATCGCCGGACTGGTGGCGGCCGGCGCCGGCTTTGGCCTCGTGCCGCGGCTGGCGGTCGCCGCCGCGATCGATCGCGGCGAGGTGGCCGAGCTTGCCTGGCCCGGCCCGGTCCGTTCCGCCGACATCGTGATGGTCTGGCGTCGCCGCCGCGTCCTGCCGCCGTCGCTGAAGGCGCTGTTCGAGCAATTCCAGGAAAAGTGTGCAACGGTTTTCCGTCCGGAATTGCGCAAAAACAAATAGCCGCTGCAGGAGAGGGCTTCGCGCCGGTCACACCAGCCGGTGGCCGCCCTCGACATGCAGCGTCTCTCCCGTCGTGAAGCCGTTGCCGATCAGGAAGCGGATTGCATCGGCGATGTCTTCCGGCTTTCCGACGCGTCCGGCGGGTAACCGCTCAGCCATCGCGGCCAGAGTCTCGCCCTTCCGGTCGCCGGCGACGAACTCCCAAATCGGCGTGTCGACCCAGCCCGGCGAGACGGCGTTGACGCGGATCGGCGCCAGCTCGACCGCCAAGGCTCGCACCAGCCCCTCCAGCGCCGCATTGACGGCGGCGACCACCGAGCCGCGCGCTGCCGGCCGGTAGGCCGCGATACCGGTGACGAAGGTGAGCGAGCCTGTCGGCGGCAGCTTCGGCGCCCCACGCTTTGCGAGCAGCAGCGGCCCGTAAAACTTGCTCTCCACCACTCGCTGCGCGGCCGAAAGCTCGATGTCGGGCAACAGCCGGTAGGCGCCTTCGATCGCGGCCGCGGTGCTGACGATATGATCGAGCCGGCCGATGCGCTCGAACAGCGCCGCGACCTCATCCTCGCGGCTGACGTCGACCACCGC
>NZ_RZRY01000201.1:0-9399 GCF_003998035.1 Mesorhizobium sp. M2A.F.Ca.ET.039.01.1.1
CCCCTCATCCGGCCGCTTTCGCTGCCACCTTCTCCCCGGCGGGGAGAAAGAGGTTGTCGTCGGCGCCGGCGCCCTCCTCTCCCCTCGGGGAGAGGTCGGATTGCCCCGAATTGCGTTTGCAATTCGGCTGGCAATCCGGGTGAGGGGGACTCCCCCTCAGACGACGCAGCCGTCCCTAGAGCTTCGTCCACGCCCCATTTTTCTTCGACGACTTCACGCAGGCCTCGATGAAGGCCATGCCTTCGACGCCGTCCTCGATCGTCGGGAAAATCACATCCTTGCCCGGCTTGCCGCCCCTTCTGCGTGCCGCCCGGATTGCGCGGGCGGCCTCCTGGTAGATGTTGGCAAAACCTTCGAGATAGCCTTCCGGATGTCCGGATGGCACACGGGTCACACGCGCCGCGACCGGCATCGCGCCGGCGCCGGCCCGGGTGAGCAGCTGCTTCGGCTGGCCGAAAGGCGTGTACCAGAGATAGTTCGGGTCGGCCTGCACCCATTCCAGCCCGCCCTTCGAGCCATAGATGCGCAGCTTCAGCCCGTTCTCATGGCCGGGCGCCACCTGGCTTGCCCAGATCATGCCCTTGGCCGGATGCTTGTTGCCGACCGGCTTGAAGCGCAGCATGACGTTGACATTGTCGTCGAGCTGGCGGCCCGGCACGAAGGCGTCGAGGTCGGCCGACAGAGAATCCAGCTCCAGCCCCGAGACGAAACGGGCAAGGTTATAGGCATGCGTGCCAATGTCGCCCAGCGCGCCGCCGGCGCCCGCCTGCTTGGGATCGGAGCGCCACGAGGCCTGCTTCTGACCGGTGGCGGCGAGATCCTCGGTCAGCCAGTCCTGCGGATATTCCGACTGCACGATGCGGATGTCGCCGAGTTGGCCCTTGGCCACCATCTCGCGCGCCTGCCGGATCATCGGATAGGCGGTGTAATTGTGGGTGAGCACGAACACCTTGCCGGTCTTCTCGGCCAGCGCGGCAAGCTTCTTCGCCTCGGCGAGCGACGTCGCCAGCGGCTTGTCGCAGATGACATGGATGCCGGCCTCGAGGAAGGCCTTGGCCGCCGGCACGTGCACATTGTTGGGCGTGACGATCGCCACCGCCTCGATGCCGTCGGGACGCTTGGCTTCGGCCTTGGCCATCTCGGCATAGGAGCTGTAGCTGCGCTGCGGATCGAGCCCCAGTTCGGCGGCGGAAGCCTTCGCCCGTTCCGGGTTCGACGACAGCGCGCCGGCGACCAGCACGAAATCATTGTCCATGCGCGCCGCGATGCGGTGCACCGCGCCGATGAAGGCGCCTTGCCCGCCGCCAACCATGCCGTAGCGGATCGGGCCGCCTCCCGTTTCCGACTTCGATGCGCCGACCATTTTTCGTCCTCTCCTCTTGGCTGCTCACCCTCCCCCTGCGGAGGGCCGACGCACGGCGTCGGGGCGGGGTATAAGGGTCCGCCGCGGCTTTGAATTCAACCCCGCCCGGACCCGCTGTCGATCTTCCAGGGAAGTTCGCGGGTCAAATCCCCATCATCGCCCGCAGCAGCTTTTTGTCGGTCGTGCCGGCGGCGAAATCGTCGAAAGCCTTCTCGGTCACCCTAATGATATGGTGCTGGATGAAGGGCGCGCCTTCGGCTGCGCCGTCCTCGGGATGCTTCAGGCAGCATTCCCATTCCAGCACCGCCCAGGAATCGTAATTGTACTGGGTGAGCTTGGAGAAGATGCCGCTGAAATCGACCTGGCCGTCGCCCAGCGAGCGGAAGCGGCCTGCCCGGTTCACCCAGCCCTGATAGCCGGAATAGACGCCCTGCCGTCCGGTCGGATTGAACTCGGCGTCCTTGACGTGGAAGGCCTTGATCCGCTCGTGATAGATGTCGATGAATTCCAGATAGTCGAGCTGCTGCAGCAGGAAATGCGACGGATCGTAATTGATGTTGCAGCGCTTGTGGCCGCCGACCGCGTCGAGGAACATCTCGAAGGTCACGCCGTCGAACACGTCCTCGGAAGGGTGGATCTCGTAGCCGACATCGACGCCATTGTCCTCATAGACATCGAGGATCGGCTTCCAGCGTTTGCCGAGCTCGCCGAAGGCTTCCTCGATCAGCCCGGCCGGCCGCTGCGGGAAGGGATAGAGGTAAGGGAAGGCCAGCGAGCCGGTGAACGACACGGAAGCATTAAGCCCGAGATTGCGCGATGCCTGGGCGCCGAACTTCATTTGTTCGACGGCCCATTGCTGGCGCGCCTTGGGATTGTTGTGCACCGATGGCGGCGCGAAGCCGTCCATCTGCGCGTCATAGGCAGGATGCACCGCCACCAGTTGCCCTTGCAGGTGCGTCGACAGTTCCGTGATCTCGACGCCCGCGTCGGCGCAGATGCCTTTCACCTCGTCGCAATAGGCTTTCGACGAGGCCGCCTTCGCGAGGTCGAACAGGCGTCCGTCCCAGGTCGGGATCTGCACACCCTTGTAGCCGAGCCCGGCCGCCCATTTGGTGATCGAAGCCAGCGAATTGAACGGTGCGGCATCGCCCGCGAACTGCGCCAGAAACAGGCCGGGACCCTTCATCGTCGTCGGCATCGGCATCCTCCCTCTCTTGTTTTCGTGACCAAGCATAGCGCCAATTGGAGCGAGGGCCAGCCTGTTTGGTCAGTCCTGACGGCATCTGAACGCCATGTCATTCTGGTATTACCAAATCCCGTAGTTCGGTCAAGCGCCTGAAAAGCTGGAAGAAGCCTCGGACCCGCAATTGGAAATGCGAAATTACCTTATTAAATCATGGCATTGTCCGGCGCGGTCGGCTTCCTCTGCCCACTTCTTGCCGCGCAGGAAAATTTGCTGTAGACGTCATGCCAGGCCCAATTGGTCGAACCAGTTTCGAGGAAAACCTGGCAACGCCTTGGGGAGGAAACGTGCGGCCGCCTCTGTTCGAGGCGTCGCGGGGTAAAATGTGACAGGCGAATTCTGGGAAGGATAGACCATGCATCTTTCGACGCACAATTGGATGCGGGCGGAGCCGCTGGAGGTGACGCTGAAGCGCATCAAGAAGTTCGGCTACGAATCGATCGAGATTTCCGGCGAGCCCGAGCAGTACAAGACCAAGGAGACGCGCGCGCTGCTCAAGGAGTATGGCATCCGCTGCTGGGGTTCGGTGACGCTGATGCTCGGCGAACGCAACCTCGCCGCCAGGAACCAGGGCCAGCGCGAGCGGTCCGTCCAATATGTCAAGGACGTGCTCACCATGGTGAGCGAGCTCGACGGCGAGATCATCACGCTGGTGCCCGCGACCGTCGGCAAGGTGGTGCCGGACGGCACCGAGGCGGAGGAATGGGGCTGGGTGGTCGATGCCACGCGCGAATGCTTCACCCATGCCAAGAAGGTCGGCGTCCGGATCGCCATCGAACCGCTCAACCGCTTCGAGACCTATCTCTTCAATCGCGGCGCCCAGGCGCTCGCGCTCGCCGACGCGGTGAGCCCCGAATGCGGCGTCTGCCTCGACGCCTACCACATCCACATGGAGGAATTTAACGTCTATGACGCGATCCGCCAGGTCGGCAAGCGCCTGTTCGATTTCCATGTCGCCGACAACAACCGCTTCGCCGCCGGCCTTGGCCAGATCGACTGGCCGAAGATCGTGCGCACGCTGAAGGAAGTCGGCTATGACGGCGCGCTGACCAACGAATTCGTCGCCCCCGTCGACCGCACGCCGGCCGCGCCCTATCCGGAGATGGTCGAGCGCAATCCGGTCGACATCTCGCCCGAGCAGCTCAAATTCATCCAGGACCACGGCTCGAGCGTGCTTACGGAGAAATTCTACACCGACCAGATGCGCATCACCGCCGAAACGCTGCTGCCGCTGATCAAGTAGACCTCCGACCAAAGCTTGTCCTTCCGCCTGGCGGGCGGAGGGGCCGAAGGGAAAATATGCGCATCAAAAGCGTTCAGGCCTGGTGGGTCCGTGTCCCGATCGAAGTCGCGAGGCAGCATCGCAGCGACTTCGGGCAGGTGACGACGTTCGACGCCGCCATTCTGCGCATCGAGACCGACGACGGCCTGGTCGGCTGGGGCGAAGGCAAGAACGCCGCCGGCAGCGCCGGCAGCTATGGCGCGCTCGTCCATATGCTCAATCACGAGATCGGTCCGCAACTCATCGGCCGCGATCCGGCCGACATCGGCATCATCTGGGAAATGCTCTATAACGGCGTGCGGCACGAGACGGCGGCGCATGCAGGCCATGCGATGCCGCAGCTGGCGCGGCGCGGCATGAGCGTGGCGGCGATCAGCGCCGTCGACATCGCGCTTTGGGACATCCTCGGCAAGTCGCTCGGGCAGCCCGTATGGCGGCTGCTCGGCGGCCGCAAGGTCGAGCGCATGCAGGCCTACGCTTCGGGCGGCTGGGCCTCCGCCGACGCCATCGGCGAGCAGTTGCAATCCTACATCGCCAAGGGCGGCTTCAAGGCGCTGAAGATGCGCGTCGGCGCCATGGACGGCGCGCCCCATCTTTCGGCCGCGCGCGTGCGCGCCGCAAGGCAGGCGATCGGTCCGGAGGTCGACCTGATGGTCGACGCGCACGGCACCTACACCGTCGCCGAGGCCAAGCGCTTCATCCAGCTCACCGCCGATCTCGACCTCGCCTGGTTCGAGGAGCCTGTGATCGCCGACGACAAGCCGGGCATGGCCGAGATACGAGCCTCGGGCTCAACGCCGATCGCCACGGGCGAAAGCGAGGCGACGCGCTACGCCTTCCGCGACCTGGCGGTGTTGAAATCGGCCGACATCTTCCAGCCGGATCCCGCTTTCTGCGGCGGCATCAGCGAGGCGATGAAGATCGGCACCATCGCCAGCGCCTTCAACCTGCGTTTCGCGCCGCATCTGTGGGCCGGTGCGCCCTGCTTCTTCGCCGGGCTGCATGTGTGCGCCGCCTCGCCCGCCTCCTTCATCATCGAATATTCGCTCGGCGCCAATCCGATGATCCACGACCTGGTCGAGGAGACTGTCGAAGCGAAGGACGGTATGATAGCGATCCCTGAAAAGCCTGGATTGGGTTTCACCATCTCGGAGCGATTCCTGGAGGCGCACGCGCAACGTATTTGACGATGAAAGAAAAGAACCTTCTCGCGGAACTCGCCGCCTATCTCTTCTCCAACTCGGACAAGGAGTCCGGCCGCACGCCTTCGGAACGCGAGCTGGCGGAACATTTCGGCGTCAGCCGCGGCCAGATCCGCGAGGCGCTCGCCATCCTCGAGGCCATGCGCATCGTCGAGCGGCGCGCCAAGTCCGGCATCTATATCGACACCAAGCAGGCGAGCGTGGAAGCGCTGGCGCTGTTCGCCCGCGCCGGCCTGCCGCTCGATCCGGTGCAGATTTATGAGACGGTAGAACTGCGCAAGATCCACGAGATCAAGGCGGCCGAGCTTGCCTGCTCGCGCGCAACGGAAGAAAACTTCGAACGCCTGCGCGAGATCCTGAAAGCCTCCGAAGAGCGCATCGCCGCCGGTGAAGGCCTCGCCAAGGAGGACCGCGAGTTCCACCTCGAGATCGTGCGCGCCACCAAGAACAGCGTCTTCCATAACATCTGCAGCGTCTATTACCTGATGGGCGAGCAGCGCCTGCCGATCTATTTCAACGATCCCGAACGCAGCGTGCGCTCGCATGCCGAACACATCCAGATCTACGAGGCGCTGCTTCGCCGCGACGGCAATCTCGCCCAGGCTCTGATGAGCGCCCATCTGCAGGGCGCCGAGAGCTACTGGAAAGGGATCATCGAAGGCCGCGGAACAGAACCGAAAAGCGCGGCGCTCGAGAAGGCCTGAGTGCAATGCGCAAGATCCTGTCGACGCATCCGCTGCACCCCCGCGCCACGGCCATGCTGGCCGGCGCCGGGCGGCTTGCAATTGCTTCCGCGCTCGATCCAAAGACATTGACCACTGAGGCCTGCGACGCCGACATCGTCATCGTGCGCGCGCCGCTGCCGCCGGAACTGTTTCAAGGCGCGGCGAATTTGCGAGCCGCTATCCGCCACGGCGCCGGGCTGGACATGATCCCGGTCGAGGCGGCGACCGCCGCCGGCGTGCTTGTCGCGAACGTACCCGCCGTCAATGCCCGCTCGGTCGCCGAGCATGTGATGTTCGCAGCGCTTGCCCTATTGCGGCGCTTCCGCGTGATGGACCGCGACCTGCGCGCCAAGGGCTGGCTTGCCGGGCGCGAGCATGCCAATTCGACCAGCGAGCTTGCCGGCAAGACGATCGGCATTGTCGGCCTCGGCGCGGTCGGCCGGGCCGTCGGACATATCGCCGCGCACGGTTTCGACCTCAATGTCGTGGCAACGACGCGCAGCCTGCGCCCGGCGCCCGAGCGCGTCGGCTTCCTGTCGATCGACGCGCTGGTCGAGCAGAGCGACGTCATCGTGCTCTGCTGCCCGCTGACGGAGGAGACGCGCGGCCTGATCAGCCGCGAGCGCATCGCCCGTATGAAGCCCGGCGCACTGCTGATCAACGTCTCGCGCGGCCCGGTGGTCGACGACGAGGCGCTGATCGAAGCCTTGCGGGAAGGCCGCATCGGCGGCGCCGCGCTCGACGTCTTTTCAACGCAGCCGCTGCCGCCCAACCATCCCTATTTCGGCTTCGACAATGTCATCGTCACCCCGCATATGGCCGGGATCACCGAGGAATCGATGATGCGCATGGGCGTCGGCGCCGCCGGCGAGGCGCTGCTGGTGCTCGCCGGCAAGCTGCCCGTCAACCTGCGCAATCCGGAAGTGATCGAGCACTACCGGCGACGCTTTCCAACTGGCGATTAATTCGCCGAGACCATGCGACGATGCAGACCGGAGACGCCGGCAGAAGGGTGCGCGAAGGAACGCAACGGTAAATTTTCCTGATCCCAATTTGCCTCGGTTCGAAGCACGCCTCTCAACGGCTAAGCAGCGCCTCCACTGCCGCTGCAATCGCCAGCAAACGGCGATCATCCCCGTGCCTGCCCACCAGCATCAGCCCGGCCGGCAGCTTGGTGCCCGGCATCGGCAACGAGATCGCGCAGAGGTCGAACTGGTTGGCGACCTGCGTGTTGCGCAAGAGCAGCCCTTCGGTCCTGTCGCGCAACGCCTCGTCGGCGGCCATGGCGGCAATGGAAGGCGCGACCATCGGCACGGTCGGCAATGCCAGGACATCTATAACGTTCAGCCGTTCCGCCATCGCCGCCGCAAGCTCGCCGCGACGGCGGATCGTGCGGATATAGACCGAAGCGGGAACCGCCAGCGCGCGCGACAACGGCCCGGTGACATGCGGATCGACCGGCACGGAGGCGCCGCTCGCCAGCCAGTCGGCATGCACTTCGGCGCCCTCCATTGAGGCGATCGTGCCGCGTCTGGTCGCGGCGCGCATTTCGGCGATGAGATCGTCGATGGGCAAATCGACGGCGCCGGCGCCAGCCTGCCCGATCCTGTCGATGCAGGCCTCGAAAGCTTCCGCGACCTCGGCTTGCGTCTCGTCGAACAAGACACCGCGCGGAATGCCGATGCGCAACATCGCAAGCGGGATCGGCTGTAGCGCCGCCGGCTCATCTGCGGCCATGATCGCATCGGCAATCGCGCAATCGGCGACGCTGCGGGCAAGCGGGCCAATCGAATCCAGCGTCATCGACAGCGGAAAGGCGCCCGTCAAAGGCACGCGCCCCGCCGTCGGCTTGAAGCCGACGATGCCGTTGAGCGAGGCCGGGATGCGCACCGAGCCGCCGGTGTCCGAACCGATCGAGATGTCGCTTGTGCCCTCGCCGACCGCAACGCCCGCCCCCGATGACGAGCCGCCCGGGATCAGGCTGGCGTCGGCGGCATTGCCCGGCGTGCCATAGTGAAGGTTGTCGCCGATCGCGGTGAAGGCGAATTCGGTCATGTTGGTCTTGCCGACGATCACGGCGCCCGCCCGCCGGAGCCGCGCCACGATGGCCGCGTCCCGCGTCGCCGGCGCGGTGCCGGCGAGGATCAGCGACCCGGCCGTGGTCGGCTCGCCGGCAACGTCGAACAGATCCTTGATCGAGACGATGCGCCCGTCGAGCGGGCCAAGGCTGACGCCGGCCTTGCGGCGAGCGTCGGACGCATCGGCGGCTGCCCGCGCGGCCGCGGCATAGAGCTTGGTGTAGACCCGCTCCTCGGCCGCGCGATTGGCAAGACGTGACAGGATGGTTTCGAGACGATCGCGGACGGATTGCATTTTCGATGTCGGACCTTGCAAATTTGCAACGTCTTTTAGACGCGCGGCCTGATGTTGGGCCCGGCAAAGAGATAACCCGGCAAGCGTGCCTTTGCACCCTGCCAGCGATGGGAGGATGCTGATGCTGTACAAAGGCAGTTGCCACTGCGGCAAGGTGGCATTCGAGGTCAAGGGTGAGATCGGCGGCGCGGTGCGCTGCAACTGCTCGATCTGCGCGCGCAAGGGCGCGCTGCTGTGGGCGGTGCCGCATGAGAAGCTCAGTCTGGTCGCCTGGGGCGACGACCTCGGCCGCTACACCTTCGGCAAGGCTCAAATCGCGCATCGCTTCTGCCGGACCTGCGGAATCCACCCCTTCGCCGAGGATGTCGGCGAAAGCGGCGAACGCACGGCCTATATCAACATCAACTGCCTCGAACGTCGACGTCGCCGGCATCGAAGTGTTCGAGTTCGACGGTCGCGCCGCTAGGCGGCGGGTCGATCAAAGGCCTTGATTGAGATCAAGGGCTATTCCCGAGCCGCCGCTATCTTGCCTGCAAGTTTATCGAGAGGGCACGATGAACAGGCGAACGATGCTCGTGGGCGCAGGCGCCGCGCTTGTCGCGGCGGGCACCGGTGTTGCCGGTTGGCGATCGGCGGTCGGGTCCATGGCCCAGTATGAGGTCTTCGCCGCCGGATTGCGTGACCGCCTGACGCCCGATCTTGGGGCCATCGTCCGTTACGCAACCTTGGCGGCCAATAGCCATAATACGCAGCCCTGGCGGTTCCAGCTTGAAGGGCAAGCAATCGAGATCCGGCCAGACCTTCAGAGGCGGACCCCGGTCGTCGACCCTGACGATCATCATCTCTATGTCAGCCTGGGATGCGCCGCGGCCAATCTCATGCTCGCCGCGGCGGCGACTGGCCGAACCGGCGAGGCTTCGCTTACGGCCGACGGCAACGGAATCCGTTACGACTACCTCATGGGCGAGGCGAAAGCGGACCCGTTGGCCGACGCCATTCCGAAACGCCAATCGACGCGTGCCGAATATGATGGCCGCGCCACCCCTGCCGCCGATCTCGTCGAGCTTGAGCGCGCAGCCGCGATACCGGGTGTGAGCCTGGCGCTTGTCACCGATCAGGGGCGGATGAAGCAGGTGCGGGATCTCGTCCTCGCCGGCAATGAAGACCAGATGAATGACCCCGCATTCATGCATGAGCTGAAGCAGTGGATC
>NZ_RZRY01000202.1:0-9397 GCF_003998035.1 Mesorhizobium sp. M2A.F.Ca.ET.039.01.1.1
CGATACTTGTCTTCCTCTTCCCCCAATGCGCGGGCGGCCCGCTCGTCGGTCTCAGCGACTATGTTCGCGACAATTGGCTCTCCCGCATCGAGCAGGAACGCAGCATCTTCTTCAGCGCGGACTTTCTGGGCTCCGATCGTTTCGCACGGTTTTTCGTCGCCATTCTGGGCACGGCGGCGACATGCGTTTTGGCCATTTCCGCCTCGACAAGGAAGCGAGCCTGGTGGGTCTTGGCGGTCTTTTCGGCTGTCGGCCTCCTGTTGGGACTGCTTTATCTAAGATACCTGCGGTTTTTTCCGCTCTTCGTCGGCCCCGGGGTTGCCTTGCTCGTCCATCAGGGCATTCCAGCCAGCCTGCCGCTGAGGCGCTATTTCGCAGCCAGGTCGAGGGACGAGTTGCCGCGCGCCTGGCTTCTGGCCGCCCCGGGCGTGGCAGTCATTGCTGCTCTTCTTCTAACCTATCTGGTCTGGCCTCCCCGGGCTGCAAAGCTGCTTGGCGTCGACATCGCCAATGCCTGCGCGCAAGCCAGCAGCGGCCCGCATTTTATTTGGCCGAAAGGCGCGAGACTGTTCGCGCCTCCCGATATCGGGATCGCCGCTTTGGGGTCTCCTGAGGAACTCGACGTCGTGGCCGTCCCTTTTCACACATCGGCCAAGGGCATCGAGCGCGTCCTTAGATTTTTTGACCCGGCTACGTCCGACCCGACGCAGCTTCTCGATCAAACCAAGGCCACCCATGTCGCGGTCTGCCGTGTAGAGGAAACGGCCCTCCAGCCGGTCGAAGCCCGGTTTCCATTGGCCAGCCGGTTGGCCACGGGAAAGCCTCCGGAGTGGTTGACGGAATGCCCCTTTGCGGGGCCGCTGCGCATCTATCGATATCCAGCGTCGGGCGGCCCCGCCGGCCAGTGTCCTGCCATGGGCCAATGAGCCGTTGACGCGGTGATGCCCGTCAAGGCGCGATCGGGTTCAACTTCAAGTGCTGGATCAGGATGATCGTCTTGGCATCGACAATACGTCCATCGGCAATGGCGGCCAGCGCTTCGTCCAGTGGTATTTCCAGGACCTCGATGTCCTCGCCCTCCTCGGGCGCGCCGCCGCCGTCGGAAATACGGTCGGCCGGCGAATAGCGCGCGGTGAAGAACCAGAGCCGTTCCGTCACGCTGCCAGGGCTCATGAATGACGCGAACAGTCGCTCGATGTCCTTCAACCGGTAACCCAGTTCCTCCTCCGCTTCCTTGCGGATGGCGGTTTCGGGATCGTTTTCGTCGAGCAGCCCGGCGCAGGCCTCGATCAGCGGCTCGCGGTGACCCACGGCGTAAGCCGGGAAGCGGAATTGCCGCACCAGGAGCACGGTCGAGCGCTGCGGATCGAACGGCAGGATCACCGCGCCGTCGCCGCGATCATAGGTCTGGCGGATCTGCGTCTCCCACCGCCCGTCGCGGCGGCGGTAGTCGAGCACTGTCTTCTTCAGCACCGCCCAGTCGTCCGAAAGGACCTCTTCGGAACGGATGCGAATGCGATCTTCCATGACGATCTCCTTGATGGTGGCAAAGGGGTAGCGACGAAAGCGCCTCTACGCAATCCGGGAAACCGACTGGTCCAGCGGCAGTTTCACCGGCAAGTGTCTGGCGTGACGCGCCACGACTGCCTAGATAGCGGTATCTCTCCAGGAGCCCGCTTCATGACGTCATCGCTTTTCCAGCCGATCACCCTCGGCGACCTCACCTTCCCCAATCGCATCGCGGTCGCCCCCATGTGCCAGTATTCGGCCGAGGACGGCTCGGCCAGCGACTGGCATCTCCATCACTGGATGAACCTGGCAATGTCGGGCGCCGGCATGGTCACCGTCGAGATGACCGATGTCGAGCGGCGCGGGCGCATCACGCATGGCTGCCTCGGCCTCTATTCGGACGACAACGAGGCTGCCGCCAAGCGAACGCTCGACGCCGCCAGGCGCGTCGCCGCGCCCGGCACGAAGTTCGGCGTCCAGCTTGCCCATGCCGGCCGCAAGGCCTCCAACCGCAGACCCTGGGAAGGCGGCGGTCCGCTGCAGCCCGGCGAAGATCCCTGGCAGACCGTTTCTGCCTCCGCCATTGCCTATGACACGAGCTGGAATGTGCCGCACGCGTTGGAAGAGGACGAGATCCTGGAGCTCATCGCGCGTTTTGCGCAGTCGGCCGTGCGCGCCGAACGCGCCGGCTTCGATTTCGCCGAGCTGCACGCCGCGCACGGCTATCTGATCTTCCAATTCCTCTCGCCGCTCTCCAACCAGAGGACGGACCGTTGGGGCGGGTCGTTGGAGAACCGCATGCGCTTCGCGGTCGAAATCGCCAGGGCGGTGAGGAAGGCCGCCCCGTCCATGATGCTGGGCGCGCGCCTTTCGGTGAAGGAATGGGTCGACGGCGGTTTCGACGTCGAGGACGCGATCGAGGTGGCCAAGGCGCTGAAGGCCGAGGGCATCGCCTATATCTGCTGCTCCAGCGGCGGCAATTCGCCCCTGCAGCAGGTGCCGCCCGGCCCCGGCTACCAGGTGCATCTGGCGGAGGCCGTGCGCAAGGGCGCCGGCATTCCGACGCGCGCCGTGGGGCTGATCGACGATCCGAGCCAGGCCGAGGCGATCGTCGCCGGTGGTCGTGCCGACATGGTGGCGCTGGCCCGCGCCTTCCTCGCCGACCCGCGCTGGGGCTGGCGCGCGGCGGCTGCCTTCGGCGAGGAAATCCATCCGGCGCCCCAGCTGGCGCGTTCGGTGACGACCATGCGGCATTGGATGAAGGCCGCCGGCTAGGGCAATTCCAGGAAAAGTGCGACGCGGTTAGGCTCGGCGACTTCGCCGTAGCCTTCCGTCCGGAATTGCGTCAAAACGAAACCGGAAATCACAGGGGGGTCCTGAGACGTTTGGGCGCAGGATCCTCGCCACAACTGCAACCAATTTGGCCGCTTTACGTTGGCGGCCATGATAGACAGCAAACCTTTTGAGAAGCCGGTGGTGGTCGAGCTCGGCCATGTCGGCAAATATCGCCAGATCAGCAGCACCCGCGAGGCCGCCGAGTGCCTGATGACCGTTTGGCCGCTCAATCGCGGCGAGCGCCATCGTGACGCTCTCGACACTTGCCTCAAAGCGCTGGAAGGGTATCGTTCGCCAGCGGACGCACGTCGCGCCCTTATCGAGGCGGCCAGGGAATCGGAAGTGCTGGTTACCGAAGACAGGCTGCCAGACGGAAAGCTGCACTAAGCACTTCCAGGAAAACTGATCGGTTTTCCGTCTGGAATTGCGTAGAAACAAAGAGCGTTTCGCCGTTTCCGTGAAACGGTGAAACGTGCTAGCACGGTTCTTGACCGGAGGATTTCATGGCGAAGCTGACTTACAAGATCGTCGAGCATGATGGCGGCTGGGCCTACAAGGTCGGCTCGACGTTTTCCGAGACTTTCCGTACTCACCAGGAGGCGCTGCGCGCCGCAGAAATCGCCTCGTCCGAGCAGCAGGTCGCCGGAACCACGGACGGCATCCAGTATGAGGATGCCGAAGGAAAGTGGCACGATGAGCTTGCCGACGGCCGCGACCGGCCGCAGACCGAAGTATCGGACTAGACACTCCAGGAAAAGTGTGTGGTCAGGCTCGGCACCTTTCGGCGCAGCCTTCGTTCGGGATCGCGTAAAAAGCGCAGTATGGGGCGCCTCGCCGTTTCCGTGAAACGGTGAAACGCCCGGACTAAGAACTGAGGGGGCCTCCGCGACCACCAAAGCCCGAGGCTTCATACCGGCCGCCGGCTATGCGGCTCTATTTGCCGCAGTAATTGTCGTTGACGTTCTGTTGTGAGTTGGCGTCCGGCCCCGGCGTGATGTCCGCGCACGGTCCTATGGCTCCAGTGCTGTTGCCGGAGGTGCTCAGCCCTGAGCCCCCATTGATGCTGCCGGTCCTATAAGGGTCTACTTGCTCGCTCGCGGCGGGACGATGGTCGCGGTGCCACCACCAGTCATCTGATGACTGCGCCATGGCCGCGCCACCCATGGCCAGCACCAGCGCCGAAGCTGCGATAAGTCTTGTAAGCATCGGATTTCTCCATTCTGTCGATCGCAAAATATGTGGGGCCGAAGCCCCACAGCGATACGACCGAAACCCTGCGACGGGGCCTAAAGTTCCACCAGAAATTGCGGGTAGGACGGAATGTCCGACACTTTTATGTGACGTTTCGTGAACGGCCGTGGGCTGCAGCGCGGGGCGTTAGGGCGTTTCACCGTTCACGGAAACGGCGAAACGTCCTATCGCTTTGTTTTTTGACGCAATTCCGGACGGAAAACCGCTCACACTTTTCCTGGAATTGCTCTGGCCGAAATCATCTCGCGTTGGCGAAACCACGCGCGGCGACACGTTGGATAAAGGCCACGACCCGTTCGGGCTCTATGAATTGCGGCATGTGGCCGAGGCCTTCGACCCGTTCGAAGTCGAGGCCGCTGATCTCGTCCAGCATCGGTTCGCCATGGACGGCCTCGCCTATCACACGATCGCCGGTACCGAACAGAATGCCAGCCGGCATCGCTATGTCGCGGTAACGCCGTTCGATTTGGCCAAGGTCCCGTTCCACGGCCACGACATCGGTGGAGGTGGCGAAATAGTGGGACGGGCGCAACCCGAGCCATCCGCCGCCGGCGATCATGTAGTCCGCGGGAACCGCTTGTGGCGCGAAGATGAATCTCAGCGTCGGCTGCGCGTAACGCAGGCTAAGCGGTATCGCAGCCGTATAGGCCAGGATCCGGCGCAGCAGCGGCGATGGAACATAGAGCAGGTCGAACCGCCGACCTATCCTCGCTTCGAGATGCGTCAGCGGCGACAGCAGCGCGATGCCGGAAATCGAGGTCGGATGCTCGGTGGCGAGCGCAAGCGCGACGGCGCCGCCCAGCGAATGGCCGACGATCAAAGGTCGTTCCAACCGCAGTTCCTCGATGAAGCGCCGCACGATGTCCGCCTGTTCGGGCAGCCGGCCGGTCGCGCTCCTTGCCCGAACCGAATAGCCCGAGCCCGGCCGGTCGAGCGCGATCAGCCGATATCCGGGACCGAAGCGTCCGAACAGCGTATGGCGAAAATGGTGAAGTTGGGCGCCCAACCCATGCAGGAAAACGATCGGCCTGCCCTCGCCTTCTTCCACATAATGAATGCGGTTGCCGTCGATCTCGATGAACTTTCCGCAAGCCGGCACCAGCCTTTCAGCCTTCGCCGCGATCCGCCATGTCGCGAGCATCAGGGCAAGCAGGACAAGGGCGGCCGCGGCGAGCAAGCCCGCGAGCAGCCACAGGACAATCGATATCAGCATGGTTTCATCCGCTCTCGACCGACCGCACCATATCCGCAACGGCCGCCGCCACAAGCGCAGCCGGCTTTCGCATTGCGGCCGGCTTCAGGGCGCGTTATCTCAGGCGAGCTTTTGAGCCGGAGTCCGCCATGCCTGAAATCGTCACCGCCGCCATGCTCGTCATCGGCGACGAAATCCTCTCCGGCCGCACCAAGGACAAGAATATCGGCCATCTCGCCGACATCATGACGGCGATCGGCATCGACCTGAAGGAGGTGCGCATCGTTCCCGACGAGGAGGACGAGATCGTTGCGGCGGTGAATGCCGTGCGCGCCCGTTATACCTACGTCTTCACCACCGGCGGCATCGGCCCCACGCATGACGACATCACCGCCGACTCGATCGCCAAGGCTTTCGGCGTGCCCTGCGAGTACGACGCCAAGGCTTACGCCTTGCTCGAGGCGAGCTATGCCGGCCGCGGCATCGAATTCACCGAAGCGCGCAAGCGCATGGCGCGCATGCCGCGCGGCGCCGACCTTATCGACAACCCCGTCTCCGTCGCGCCGGGCTTCCGCATCGGCAACGTCCACGTCATGGCGGGCGTGCCGTCGATCTTCCAGGCCATGCTCGACAACGTCGTGCCGACGCTCAGGGCCGGCACCAAAATGCTGTCGGCCACGGTGCACTGCCCCTTCGGCGAGGGCCTGATCGGCGGGCCGCTGGCCGATGTCCAGAAGGCGCATCCCGACACCATCATCGGCTCCTATCCCAAATATGGCGACGGCAAGTTCTGGACCGAGCTCGTCGTGCGCGCCCGCAGCGAGGAAGCGCTCGAGGCCGCGCGCAAGGATGTCGAGGCGATGGTGGCGGGCTTCGCCAAGGCGGGCTGACCGGCGTTCGGCTGGAACCAGTCAACGCGCTGAGGCGTTCCCTTGCTGCCACGCGTAGCGCAAACAATTGAGGGACCGGCCATGCGCTTCAAGACAATCGTCGCCATTTTGCAGAACGAGCAGGACGCCGAGCGCGTTCTCGATTGCGCCCTTCCGCTTGCCGAAAGGTTCGAGAGCCATCTCGTCGGCATCCATGCCGAGGCGTTGCCCGTTCCCTACACGTCGGCCACCGGCTTCCCGGACACCGAGTTCCTGCAGGTCTCGGCCGAGATGAACAAGGAGCGCGCCGGCAAGCTGCAGGCCTATTTCCTGAAGCGGATCGAGGAATCCGGCCTGTCCTTCGAATGGCGAAGCCTGGAAAGCTTCTCCGGCGACAGCGCGCTGACCGGCATAACGAGCGTGCGCGCCGCCGATCTGATCATCGCCGCGCAGCGCGATACCGGCGGCGACCCGAGCGCCGATGTCGACACGCTGGTCTATGATGCCGGCCGGCCGGTGCTGGTCGTGCCCCATGACGGGCCACTGGTCACCACCTTCAGGCGCGTGCTGCTTGCCTGGAACGGCAGCAAGGAAGCGGCCCGCGCCGCGTTCGATGCCCTGCCCTTCATCGCCGAGGCCGACAAGACGGACATTCTCGTCATCGACCCGCCCGAGACGCTCGATGAATCTCCGGAAGCGGCCGGCGCCGAGATCGCCGCGGCCTTGTCACGCCATGGCGCCAATGTCAGCGTCTGCGTGCAGAAATCCGGCGGCACTTCGGTCGATGACATGATTCAGGCCAGGATCGCCGAATCCGGCGCCGATCTTCTGGTGCTCGGCGCCTACAGCCACTCCTGGCTGCGCCAGCTTCTGTTCGGCGGCGTCACCCGCACGGTGCTGCGCACGACGAATGTCGCAGCTTTCCTTTCGCGTTGAGCATCCCTCGGAAGCGGTAGCAAGATTCAGGGCAACGCCTGCGCAAGTCTGACGAGCGCCGCTTGAACCCGTTTCAGCGCGGCGCCTTAAGTCCACAGCCGTTGCCGGCCCCTGCTCTTGCCAAGCCTGGCGCTTTCCGGCTAATTCCGCCTGCATTCCAGTGTTTCTGCGCGCCAACGGCGCGCCTTGCGGAGTGCGTGAGCCATGTCCCTTCCCGAAAAAGCCTTTCCCGTCTCCTGGGACCAGTTCCATCGCGACGCGCGCGCACTTTCCTGGCGGCTTTCCGGCGCCAGCAAGGGCCAATGGAAAGCGATCGTTTGCATCACGCGCGGCGGCCTGGTGCCGGCGGCGATCATCGCGCGCGAGCTCGGCATCCGCATCATCGAGACGGTGTGCGTCGCCTCCTATCATGACTACACCAGCCAGGGTCAGCTTCAGGTTCTCAAGGAGATTTCGCCGCCGCTGCTTGCCGACGACGGCGCCGGCGTGCTGATCATCGACGACCTGACCGATACCGGCAAGACAGCCGGTATCGTGCGCGCCATGATGCCGAAGGCGCATTTCGCGACCGTCTATGCCAAGCCGAAGGGCCGCCCGCTGGTCGACACATTCGTCACCGAGGTCAGCCAGGACACCTGGATCTACTTTCCCTGGGACATGGGCTTCACATACCAGAAGCCGATCGCGGACGATCATGTCGGCTGAACGGCCGTCATATTTTCCAGAGAATCTGCCTCAAAGGAGCGGCGTGTAGTCGAACCAATGAGCATGTCTACTTTGTAAGATTGACCTTTTCTGGCGGCATTTTCCCACGGAGTGAAGTTTTTTACTTTTAAAGCCCATAATTCGCCGTAAGATTCGTAAGGTGGCAAACGATTCTGGAGGCTGGGGCAGCTTCTTCCGATGTTGACGAGGCCGGCAACACACACCCAGATGGCCGAAAGAGTCCGGCGGCTCTTCGGCAAGGCGCCCTGCCGCCTGCAGGTTGCCGCTCTGCCCTGGCGTGAAAGCGAAGCCGGCGTCGAGATCATGCTGATCACCAGCCGCGACACCGGGCGCTGGGTGTTGCCCAAGGGCTGGCCGGAGGCCAGGGAACCGCTTTGCAAGGCGGCCGCCCGTGAAGCAGGCGAGGAAGCCGGCTTGCGCGGCACCATCTCGCATCTTGAAGCCGGCCGTTATTTCTATGCCAAGGTCCTCGCCTCCGGCGAGGAAGTGCCCTGCGAAGTCCTGGTCTTTCCGCTGCATGTCGACCGCATTGCGGACCGCTGGAAAGAGAAGCGCGCCCGGACGCGCAAATGGGTTGGCGCCATCGAAGCAGTCCAAATGGTCCATGAACCGGACCTTTGCCAGATCATTGCCGGTTTTTGCGCCGCGCCGCACACTTTCATCTGATCGTCAGACGCGACCGAAATCATCGGAACTCAGCCGGGTCCAGCGATCGCCCGTCAATCCGCCGATAAAGATGTCGCCGGCGCGGACCGCTTCCGCGACCTCGGTGATGCGTGAGCGCACCATCGTGCCGCCGGCATAGCGGAAGAAGAGACGGTTGTAGCCGAAGAGGTGCGGCAGGAACCTGCTTTGTGTCTGTCCGGTTATGCCCACGCAGCCCATCTCCCGCGCAGCCGCGATAAGGCCGTCCAGCGTCGCGCCCCAGTGGGGTCCGGGCGCCTGGATCTGCAACAGGTTCGCGATGCCGCCAGCCTGCCCGTAGAAGGCATGGCAACCGACCATCTTGCCTGCTTCGTCGTAAGTCCCGCCGAAATGAAGTGGCCCGTCGGCCTGCTTTTCGGCCGCCAGCGCGAGCAGCCGCGGCAGTTCGCCATCCTTCCAGCTCGGTCGAAGAGCATAATCGGATATCAGTGCCGGCAGCCGCTCCGCAAACCGCGCGGCATCGATCCGCTCATGGTGGATCCGTCGCGACGATGAAGGCTGGACCGGCGGCTCGAGCCGTCTTCCTGCGAGAGCATCAAACGCCCGCCCGCAGGGGCCGAGCGCCAGCCGAGCCAGCCCGGGCCATTTACTCTGCAGCAAGGCGGCGGCCATGGCGCCCGGCTGAAAAACACAGGTCCATTCCAGACAATGCACCGGCAAGAGCTGATACTTCATCGGACGCGCGAAGGCCAAGGAGGTCCGGTTGGCCGAATCGGTCAGATATAGATCGAACTCGCCCTGATGCAGGGCACGCAGCAATTGCGGCCCGGCCCAACCGTGATCGGTGCTGGAATCGGTCATGAAGGGACCGATGATCGCGGCGTTCAATGGCCTTCCATTGAGCTCATAGCGGGCTTTCAAAACGCCCATGAAC
>NZ_RZRY01000203.1:0-9381 GCF_003998035.1 Mesorhizobium sp. M2A.F.Ca.ET.039.01.1.1
ACTCGGCGCTGACCGTCGTCACCTTCATCGGCGCCTTCACCGCCTTCTTCGCGGCGACCGTCGGCCTCGTCCAGAACGACATCAAGCGCGTCATCGCCTATTCGACCTGCTCGCAGCTCGGCTATATGTTCGTGGCGCTCGGCGTCGGCGCCTATGGCGCGGCGATCTTCCATCTGTTCACGCACGCCTTCTTCAAGGCACTGCTGTTCCTCGGCTCCGGCTCGGTCATCCACGCGGTGTCCGACGAGCAGGACATGCGCAAGATGGGCGGGCTGCGCAAGCTGATCCCGACCACCTACTGGATGATGATTGTCGGCACGCTGGCGCTGACCGGCGTCGGCATCCCGGCAACGGTGATCGGCACCGCCGGTTTCTTCTCCAAGGACGCAATCATCGCGACCTCCTTCGCCAGCCACAATGCGGTCGCCGGCTTTGCCTTCATCCTGCTGGTGGTCGCCGCCTGCTTCACCAGCTTCTATTCGTGGCGCCTGATCTTCATGACCTTCCACGGCGAGCCGCGCGCCAGCCACGAGGTCATGCATCATGTCCATGAATCGCCGCCGGTGATGCTGGTGCCGCTCTATGTTCTGGCGGCCGGCGCGCTGTTCGCGGGCATCATCTTCCACGGCGCCTTCATCGGCGAGGGCTATGCCGAATTCTGGAAGGCGTCACTGTTCACGCTGCCGGACAACCATATCCTGCACGAGATCCACGAGCTGCCGCTCTGGGTGGAACTGGCGCCATTCGTGGCCATGGTGATCGGCCTGCTGGTTGCCTGGAAGTTCTATATCCGCTCGCCGGAACTGCCTCGCAGCGTCGCCGCCAACCACCGCCTGCTCTACGCCTTCCTGCTCAACAAGTGGTACTTCGACGAGCTCTACGACATCCTGTTCGTTCAGCCGGCCAAGCGCCTCGGCAGGTTCCTGTGGAAGACCGGTGACGGCACGATCATCGACGGGCTCGGCCCCGACGGCATCTCGGCGCGCGTCGTCGACGTCACCAACCGCGTCGTCAAGCTACAGACCGGCTACCTCTACCACTATGCTTTCGCCATGCTGATCGGCGTGGCCGCTCTCGTCACCTGGATGATGCTCTGATGACCGACTGGCCAATCCTCTCGCTGGTCACCTTCCTGCCGCTGGTTGGTGTTCTCTTCATTCTGCCGATCAGCGACGACAGCGAAAACGCGCGCCGCAACATCCGCGGCATCGCGCTTGCGACGACAACTTTCACCTTCCTGGTGTCGCTGTTCATCTGGAAGGGCTTCGACAATTCGCAGGCCGGCTTCCAGTTCGTCGAGAAATACGCCTGGCTGGATTCGGGCATTTCCTACCACATGGGCGTCGACGGCATCTCGATGCTGTTCGTCATCCTGACGACGTTCCTGATGCCGCTTTCCATCCTCGCCTCCTGGGAAGCGATCGAGAAGCGGGTCAAGGCCTATATGATCGCCTTCCTGATCCTCGAGACGCTGATGATCGGCGTGTTCTGCGCGCTCGACATCGTGTTGTTCTACGTCTTCTTCGAGGCCGGCCTGATCCCGATGTTCATCATCATCGGCGTCTGGGGCGGCAAGCGGCGCGTCTATGCCTCGTTCAAGTTCTTCCTCTACACGCTCGCCGGTTCGGTGCTGATGCTGCTCGCCATCATGGTGATGTTCTTCCAGTCGGGCACCACGGATATCCCGACACTGCTGACGCATCAGTTCCCGGCCAACATGCAGACCTGGCTGTGGCTGGCCTTCTTCGCGTCCTTCGCGGTGAAGATGCCGATGTGGCCGGTGCACACCTGGCTGCCTGATGCCCACGTGGAGGCGCCGACGGCGGGCTCGGTCATCCTGGCAGCCATCCTCTTGAAGATGGGCGGGTACGGCTTCCTGCGCTTCTCGCTGCCGATGTTCCCGGAAGCGTCGGCGATGTTCGCGCCGCTGGTGTTCACGCTCTCCGTCGTCGCCATCATCTACACCTCGCTGGTGGCGCTGATGCAGGAGGACATGAAGAAGCTGATCGCCTATTCGTCGGTCGCCCATATGGGCTTCGTGACCATGGGCATCTTCGCCATGAACCAGGAAGGCGTGCAGGGCGCGATCTTCCAGATGCTCAGCCACGGCCTCGTGTCGGGCGCGCTGTTCCTGTGCGTCGGCGTCATCTACGACCGCATGCATACGCGCGAGATCGACGCCTATGGCGGCCTCGTCAACAACATGCCGAAATATGCCACCGTCTTCATGATCTTTACCATGGCCAATGTCGGCCTGCCGGGCACCAGCGGCTTCATCGGCGAGTTCCTGACCATGCTCGGTGTGTTCAAGGTCAACACCTGGGTGGCGTTCTTCGCCGCGACCGGCGTCATCCTGTCGGCGGCTTACGCGCTTTGGCTGTATCGACGCGTGATCTTCGGCGCGCTGACCAAGGACAGCCTGAAGAACCTGCTCGATCTTTCGCCGCGCGAGAAGGCGATCATCTACCCGCTAGTGGTGCTGGTCATCTTCTTCGGCGTTTATCCGGCGCCGGTGTTCGACGCGACGGCCCAATCGGTCAAGGCGCTCGTCACCAACGTCACCGCATCCATCAATTCCGCGCAGACCGCGGCGGCGAACTGACCGGGGAATAGACCATGACGCCGGACCTTCTCTCCAGCCTTTCACTCTCGACGCCGGAACTGATCCTCGCTGTCGGCGCGCTGGTGCTCCTGATGATCGGAGCCTATTCGCGCTCCAACAACACCATGACCGTGACCGGCCTGGCCGTCCTTGTGCTGGTGGTGGCCGGACTCTGGCTCGCCTTCTCCGGCGGGCAAGGCGCTGCCTATGGCGGCGCCTTCGTGCAGGATGCCTTCGGCGCCTTCATGAAGATGCTGGCACTGATCGGATCGGCGGTTTCGCTGGTGATGTCGATGCGCTTTGCGCGCCAGGAGCATTTCGACAAGTTCGAGTTCCCGGTGCTTATCCTGCTCTGCACGCTCGGCATGCTTCTGATGATCTCGGCCAACGGCATGATCGGGCTTTATCTCGGGCTCGAGCTGCAATCGCTGGCGATCTATGTGCTGGCGGCGATCAACCGCGACAATTTGCGCTCGACCGAGGCGGGCCTGAAATATTTCGTCCTCGGCGCGCTGTCCTCGGGCATGCTGCTCTACGGCATCAGCCTCGTATACGGTTACACCGGCAACACCGGCTTCCAGGAGATCGCGACGGCCCTTGGCAGCGGCGAGCGCCAGCTCGGCCTCGTCTTCGGCCTGGTGTTCGTGCTCGCCGGCCTCGCCTTCAAGATCTCGGCCGTGCCGTTCCACATGTGGACGCCGGACGTCTATGAGGGCGCGCCGACGCCGATCACCGCCTTCCTGGCGGCGGCGCCGAAAATGGCGGCGATGGCGCTGATCGTGCGCGTCACCATGGGCGCCTTCAAGCCGATCGCCGCCGATTGGCAGCAGATCGTCGTCTTCATCTCGATCGCCTCGATGGCGCTCGGCGCGTTCGCGGCCATCGGCCAGACCAACATCAAGCGCCTGATGGCCTATTCCTCGATCGGCCACATGGGCTACGCGCTGGTCGGCCTTGCCGCCAACAGCCAGGCCGGCGTGCGCGGCGTCGCCATCTACATGCTGATCTATCTGGTGATGACGCTCGGCACCTTCGCCTTCATCCTCGCCATGCGCCGCAAGGAAGGCAATGTCGAGCAGATCAGCGACCTTTCCGGTCTCGCCTCGACCAACCCGGTCATGGCCACCATCCTCACCATCCTGATGTTCTCGCTGGCCGGCATTCCGCCGCTCGCGGGCTTCTGGGGGAAATGGTATGTGTTCCTCGCCGCCATCAACGCGCATCTTTACGCCCTGGCAATCATCGGCGTTCTGGCCTCGGTGGTGGGCGCCTACTATTACCTGCGCATCATCAAGATCATGTGGTTCGACGAGCCTGTCGGCGGCTTCGTTCCGATGGCCAGCGAGCTGCGCCTTGTGCTCGGCGTCAGCGGCGCCTTCGTGCTGTTCTACGTGCTGATCGGCGGACCGATCGGCAGCTACGCCGAAGCCGCCGCGAAGACCTTCTTCTGACGGGATGGCGTTTCGGCTGGCTCCAACCGCGGCGTCGGAGGGGTTCCGGCTCGAGGCGCATGACAGCGTCGGCTCCACCAACGCGCTGGCGCTGGAGCACGCGCGCGCCGGCGATCCCGGCAAGCTCTGGGTCGTTTCGAAGAAGCAGGAGAGCGGCCGCGGCCGGCGCGGGCGCGCCTGGGCGACGCCGGAAGGCAATCTTGCGGCGACACTGCTCCTGGTTCCGGGCGGCGAGCTGCGGCTGGCAGCGACCCTCGGCTTCGTCGCGGGGCTGGCGCTGGCCGACGCGCTCGACGCCGTCGTGCCGAAAGGCCGGATCGCCGTCGCCTTGGATGGCGCGAGCCAGGGGCGCAACCGCTTCGAGCTGAAATGGCCGAACGACGTGCTGGCCTCGGGCGCCAAGCTTGCCGGCATCCTGCTGGAATCGGCGATGCTGGAAGGCGGCCGTTTCGCGGTCGCCATCGGCATCGGCGTCAATGTCGCGGCTTATCCCGAGGACTTGCCTTATCCAGCGACCTCGCTCAGCGCGCTCGGCGCCGATTGCGATGCCGAAATGCTGTTCCTGGCGCTTTCGGATGCCTGGAGCGAGAATGCCAGGCTCTGGGACGACGGGCGCGGGCTCGATGCCATCAGAAAACACTGGCTTGCCCGCGCGGCGGGGCTTGGCGGCGAGGTTGCTGTCAGAATTGACGGCAATGTGGTGCGCGGCGTCTTCGAAACCATTGACGAGGACTGCCGTTTCGTGATCCGCGACGATGAAGGATCGGTTTTGACGATCGCGGCGGGCGACGTGCATTTCGGCGCTGTCGCCTCGGCCCGGGTATAGTTTTATTTTGCGCCGTTCCGGACGAAGTCATTGACTACGGTTTTCCCGGAATTGCTCCAACGGCTTGGCCTGACGGCCAGGAAGGAAAGAATTCATGGCGAATAGAGAAAACGCCGAGCTCGTTTTCGCGCCGTTGGGCGGCGTCGGCGAGATCGGCATGAATTTCGCCCTTTATGGTTATGGGCCCGCTGATGCGCGCGAATGGATCGTCGTCGATGTCGGCGTCACCTTTCCCGATAGCGCGCATCCCGGCGTTGATCTCATCCTGCCCGATACGCGCTTCATCGAGGAGAACATCGACGGCCTGCGCGGCATCGTCATCACCCACGCGCATGAGGACCATTACGGCGCGCTGCTCGATATCTGGCCGAGGCTCAAGGCGCCGGTCTGGATGACGCCGTTCACCGCAGGCCTGCTCGAAGCCAAGCGGCAGGGCGAGCAGAACGCGCCGAAGATACCGGCGTCCATCTACCGGGCCGGCGAGAAATTCACCATCGGACCGTTCGAGATCGAGGCCATTCCGGTGGCGCACTCGATTCCCGAGCCGATGTCGCTGGCGATCACCACGCCGGCCGGCACCGTCATCCATACCGGCGACTGGAAGATCGACCCGGAGCCGACGATCGGGCCGAAGACCGACGAGGCGCGGTTCCGCGCCTATGGCGACAAGGGCGTGCTGGCGCTGATCTGCGATTCCACCAACGCGCTGAGGGAAGGGGAGTCGCCGTCGGAAGTGGCGGTGGGCGAAGGCCTAAAGGGCGTCATCGAGAAGGCCAAGGGCCGCGTCGCAGTCACCACTTTCTCCTCCAATGTCGGGCGCATCGTCTCGATAGCGCGCGCGGCGCGCGATGCCGGCCGGCAGTGCCTGGTGCTCGGCCGCTCGCTGAAGCGCGTCATCGACGTGGCGGGCGAGCTCGGCTACATGGATGGCCTGCCGGAGTTCATCGCCGAGGAAGACTATGGCTATATCCCGCGCGAGAACCTGGTGATCATCTGCACCGGCAGCCAGGGCGAGCCGCTCGCCGCGCTGGCAAAGCTGTCGCGCGACGAGATGAAGTCGGTGGCGCTGACGGCCGGCGACACGGTGGTGTTCTCCTCGCGCACCATTCCCGGCAACGAGAGGGCGATCCTGGAAATCAAGAACCGGCTGATCGACCTCGGCATGAAGATCATCGAGGATGGCGACGCGTTGGTGCATGTGTCGGGCCATCCGCGCCGCAGCGAATTGCGCAAGATGTATGAATGGGTGCGGCCGCAGATCGGCGTTCCCGTGCATGGCGAGGCGGCGCATCTGGTGGCGCAAGGCTCGTTGATGTCGATGTCGGGCATCGGCCAGGTGGCGCAAGTGCGTGACGGCGACATGCTCAGACTCTGGCCCGGCCCGGCGACGATCATCGACCAGCTGCCGTTCGGCCGGCTGTACAAGGACGGGTTCTTGATCGGCACCGACCAGGCCATGGGCATACGCGACCGCCGCAAGCTCTCCTTCGCCGGTCATGTCGCGGTCAATGTCGTGCTCGACGACAAATACGAGCTCGCCGGCGACCCCGACCTGGTGGCGATCGGCGTGGCCGAGGCGGATGCCAGCGGCGAAACGCTGGAAGACCTGATGCTCGATGCGGCAATCGGCGCGGTGGACTCCATTCCGCGCCAGCGTCGAAAAGACCTCGACCTGGTGCAGGAAGCGGTGCGTCGCGCCGTGCGCGCCGCCGCCAACGAAGCCTGGGGCAAGAAGCCGCTGGTGACGGTGTTCGTCACGCGGTGACGAACAAGGGAATAGGGGAGTAGGGCAGTAGGGCAGTTGGGCAGTAGGGAAGAATGAGTGGTTACTTTCTTGTGCCTTTTTTCCCTACTCCCTTACTGCCCTACTCCCTTACTCCCCTAAAAGCGGAGCGCTTTATGCTTGGACGCCTGAACCATGTCGCGCTTGCCGTGCCGGATCTGGCTGCGGCGATGGCTGCCTATCGCGATATGCTGGGCGCGCGATTGAGCGCGCCGCAGGCGCTGCCGGAGCATGGCGTGACGGTGGTGTTCGTCGATGTCGGCAACACGAAGATCGAGTTGCTGGAGCCGCTGGGCGATGCCTCGCCGATCGCGGCGTTTCTCGAGAAGAACCCTTCGGGCGGCATGCATCACGTCTGCTATGAGGTCGACGATATCCTGGCTGCCCGCAACCATTTGAAAGCGAGCGGCGCACGGGTGCTCGGCGACGGCCACCCGAAGATCGGCGCGCATGGCAAGCCGGTGCTGTTCCTGCATCCCAAGGATTTCTTCGGTACGCTCGTCGAACTGGAGCAGGCATGAACTGGGTCCTGTTCGCGGCGCTGTTCTTCGTCACCTGGTGGTTGGTGCTGTTCATCGTTCTGCCGTTCAGCCTGCGCACGCAGGACGACGACAGGGATGTCACTCTTGGCACGGTTTCCAGCGCGCCGCGCGGGCCGCATATGCGGCGCGCCTTCCTGCGCGCGACGGTCGTGACGGTGGTCGTGATGGGTATTCTCTACGGGCTGACGATGGGGCTAGGATTCAGCTTCGACGACATCATGCGGATCATGCCGGACTTTAGTCCGAATACCCATCACTGACGCTGAGAACACGGTCTCCGCAAGTATTGCGAAGCATGCGCGCGCAGGGGTTGAGATCGGAAGCCGGCTTCCGATTTTCGCGAGCGCGGGACTGTCAAGCTGTTTGGCAGAGGGCTGGGCTAAGCAGATGATTGCACAAAAAAAATGCAAGGCACGAGGCCTTGCAATTTAAACGCGTCCGATCCGTTTCCGGTGTCCGGCGGCAGCGAGTTACCGCGCCTAGATCGCATCCTCCCAAGACTTTGACCGCGTAGGAGAGCAGATTTTTCTCCGCCCTCTCGGTTATCGGCGCACACTAGACCAAGGCAGGTGAAAATGTCACGAAGAATTTTGCCCGGAAACGGGCAATATCGTGCTGCACTGCACAATAGTGCGGCAAGGCTTGCTTGTGAATCGATCAAAAAGCCATTTGCGGCACTTTGCGGTCAAAATCGCCTTTTTGGTAAGGTGCAGAAGGCCCCATACTTTGGGGCACTCGGGTTTCCATTCGGCCATGAAATGGCTATGAAGCCCGGGCAAGCAGCCTCGGTTGCGCCGATTCCCCCGCGCGGCCATTTTCATTCACGGACCAGTCCATGCGTTTGTCGCGCTACTTCCTGCCCATTCTCAAAGAAAATCCCCGCGAGGCCGAGATCGTCTCGCACCGGCTGATGCTGCGCGCGGGCATGATCCGCCAGCAGGGGCAGGGCAGTTTTTCGTGGCTGCCATTGGGCAAGCGCGTGCTGGACAAAGTTTGCCAGATCATCCGCGAGGAGCAGAACCGCGCTGGCGCGCTGGAAATCCTGATGCCGACCATCCAGTCGGCGGATCTTTGGCGCGAAAGCGGCCGTTACAACGACTACGGCAAGGAGATGCTGCGCATCAAGGATCGGCAGGATAGCGACATGCTCTACGGTCCGACCAACGAAGAGATGGTCACCGAGATTTTCCGCGCTTACGTCAAGTCCTACAAGGACCTGCCGCTCAATCTCTACCACATCCAGTGGAAGTTCCGCGACGAGGTGCGCCCGCGCTTCGGCGTCATGCGCAGCAGAGAGTTCCTGATGAAGGACGCCTATTCCTTCGACCTCGATTTCGAGGGCGCCAGGGCCGCCTACAACCGCATGTTCGTCTCCTATCTCAGGACGTTCACGCGCATGGGCCTGCAGGCCATCCCGATGCGCGCCGATACCGGCCCGATCGGCGGCGACCTCAGCCACGAGTTCATCATCCTGGCCGAGACCGGCGAGAGCCAGGTGTTCTGCGACCGCGCTTATCTGTCGCTCGACGTGCCGGGCGCGAACACCAACTTCTCCGACGATGCCGAGATCGGCGGCATCGTGACGAAATGGACGACGCCTTACGCGGCCACCGACGAAATGCATGACGAAGCTGCCTGGGAGAAGGTCGCCGAAGGCGACCGGCTTTCGGCGCGCGGCATCGAGGTCGGCCATATCTTCCATTTCGGCGAGAAATACTCCAAGCCGATGAACGCCAAGGTGACCGGCCCCGACGGCAAGGACCATTATGCGTCCGGCGGTTCCTACGGCATCGGCCCGTCGCGCCTGGTCGCGGCGATCATCGAGGCGAGCCATGACGAGAACGGCATCATCTGGCCGGAAGCGGTGGCGCCTTTCGACATCGGCCTGATCAACATGAAGGTCGGCGACGCCGAATGCGACCGCGTCTGCGACGAGCTCTATGCGGCGCTGACCTCGGCCGGCAAGGACGTGCTCTATGACGACACCGACCAGCGGCCGGGCGGCAAGTTCGCCACCGCCGACCTGATCGGCCTGCCGTGGCAGGTGATCGTCGGCCCACGCGGCGTGGCGGCGGGCGAGGTCGAGATCAAGAACCGCAAGTCGGGCGAGCGCGAGACGCTGCCGATCGCCGAGGCCAAGAAGCGCCTGGGTATCGCCGCATGAGCGAGGCGGCGAC
>NZ_RZRY01000204.1:0-9368 GCF_003998035.1 Mesorhizobium sp. M2A.F.Ca.ET.039.01.1.1
TTGCTGCACACTCCGGCGGATGGTGAGTTGCAGCGGCCTGCCGGGCACGGCCTTGGGCAGCATGGCGTAGGAGGCGTGCGCGGCCAGCGCCGGCAGTTTTCTGCGCAGGCCGGAGACGTCGTCTAGCGCCGCGCGCTGCGCTTCGCGTTCGCCGAGCAGGCCGGCCGAGACCATGCGGGTCAGCACGCGGTCGCGCGCGGCGTGCGCGATGCCGAGATTGCGGTCGGGCCGGCGCTTTTCCGGCAATTGCGGCAGCGCGACGAGGAGGGCGGCTTCCGAGACTGTGAGGCGCTTCGGCTCCTTGCCGAAATAGGCGAGCGAGGCGGCGCGCACGCCCTCGAGATTGCCGCCATAGGGCGCCAGCGTCAGATAGCGTTCGAGGATTTCCTGCTTGGAAAGCCGCCGCTCGATCTGGATGGCGCGCAGCATCTGCTTGAGCTTGGAGCCGAGGCTGCGGCTGTCGCGCGGCTCGATCAGCCGGGCGAGCTGCATCGACAAGGTCGAGCCGCCGGAGACGATATGGCCGCTGGTGACGAGCTGGCCGGCGGCGCGGCACAGCGCCAGAAGGTCGACGCCGCGGTGGTCCCAGAAACGTTTGTCTTCATAGGTGACCAGCATGTCGACGAATTGCTTGTCGACCTGGTCGAGCCGGGTCTCGAGCCGCCAGTAGCCGTCGGGCGTGGCGAAGGCGCGCAGCAGTTGGCCGTCGCGGTCCTGGACTTCGGTGGAGACCGTCAGCTTTGCCGGCAGCGGCGGCGGGAAGGCGCGGTCGAGTTCCCAGAGCGCGGCGAGGGAAAGTGCCGCGAGGCCGGCAAGCGAGATGCCTGCGATCGCGGTGCGTCTGAGAAATTTCCTGGAGAGCATGGCGCTGCCCCTCATCCGCCTGCCGGCACCTTCTCCCCGTATAGGGACGGGGAGAAGGATAGACCGGCGACCTCGCTATTCCGCCTTCACCTCCATCACGCCGGTGGCGGTGCGGGCCGAATATTGCGGCCGGTACATGTCCTCCACCGTCGCCGCCGGATGGGCGTAGGTGCCGGGTGTCACGGCGCGCACGACATAGGCCAGCGTGATGTTGCGGTCGCCGTCGCCTTCATTGGGATTGAAGGCGGCGACGAAGCGGTCGTCGCGGAACTCCAGATGCGCGGCGTCGGTCTGCGCCAGCCAGGAGAAGTTGGACAATTGCGCGCTGGAAACCAGGCTCGGATTGTCGATCTCGAAGCCGGCCGGCAACAGATCGGTGATCAGCAGCCGCGACGGCCACTTGTTCTGCTCGTAGATCTTGAGCACGACCACATAGCGCTCATTCTGCCTGGCTTCGGTGACGTTGGCCTCGGTGCCGTCGAGCTTGTAGTAGGTGCGATCAATGGTGAAGCCGTCGCCGCCGGCGGGCAGTGGATCGACCGGCGCGGCGACCGCGGTCACCACCGCCTGCAGCGACGTCGCGCCGGTGTTGGCGATGGTAAGCGGGCTGTCGACCAGGTCACCGCCGGCGACCTGGTCGGAATAGCCGCCCGAATGCGGCGCGCCATTGACGGAAAGCGTGATGGAATCATTGCCTTCCTTCAGCGCCCGCGCGGCAAGCAGCATCCAGGATTCGTCCTGCGTGCTCGTCCAGCGGGCATCGGCGCGCGCCACGCCGACCAGCTTGATCAGTTGCGGCATGATGCTGGGCACCGGCTTCGATTCCGCCGCCAGCGCCAGTATCGCCGCGCCGTCACGCAGCCGCGAGCCATAGTCGGAGCGGTACCAGTCGTAGTCGGTTTCAGACTGCGCCAGCCGGAGCGCCGTCTGGAAGGTCGATTCCGAACGCTGCGTGTCGCCGTAGAGCGCCAGGCTCGCCGCAAGTTGCGCGACCGCCATCGGGCTGGAGAAAGCTTCGAGCTGCGTGTCGGCGTAGTAGCGCAGGTCGCCTATCGAGGCCTCCTTGTTGCGGGCGAGCACATAGAGCGCGTAAGCGATATCGCTGCCCTTGTCCTGGACGTCCTGGTCGTAGCCTAGCGAGTTCTGCAGATTGTTCAGCGCCTGGTTCATCGCCAGCGCCGGCACATCGTACTTTTCCTCGCGCGCGCGGGTCAGGAACTCGCTGACATAGGCATCGAGCCACAGATCGCCGGAGCCCGGCCCCCAGAGGCCGAAGCTGCCGCTCGACGACTGATAGGAGAGCACCTTGTAGATGGCGTCCTGGATGCGTTGATGCAGGTCAGGGTCGCTCTCCATGCCGATGCTCTTGGCCATGTCGTTGACATAGAGCAGCGGCATGGCGCGGCTGGTGGTCTGCTCGGCGCAGCCATAAGGGTAGCGATCAAGGCTCATCAGCAGCGACGGCACGTCGAGCGCGGACGACTGCGAGACGCCGACGCTGACCGAAGCGCCGTCGAGCACGCTGGCGGCAAGCAGCTCCTTGTCGACCCGCAGCGAGCCGCCATGCGGCTTCAGGTCGACAACCATGCGGTTAGTGACCGGAAGCTGCGCCGGCCGCACCGGCAGATAGAGCGTCTGCTCGACCTGCGTGCCGTCGGCATGGGCGAGCTTGATGGTGATGGAGGCGTCGCCCGCGGTCTTCGCGACCAGCGGGAAGGTGAGCGACTGGCGCTTGCCCTGGGCGAGCGTCAGTTTTTCCGGCAACGGCTTGTCGCCGGTCGAAAGGTCGCCGGTGGTGGTGACGGACAGCGCGTAGTCGCCGGCCGGGCCATCGGTGTCGGCTATGTCGAGGCGCATGGTCGCCACATCGCCCGGCGCCAGGAAGCGCGGCAGGCCGGCGGTGATCACCACAGGATCGCGCACGATGACGTCGGTCTGGGCATGGCCGACGGCTTCCTTGGTCCAGGCGACCGCCATGACGCGCACGGTGCCGTTGAATTGCGGGATGTCGAAGTCGATCCGCGCCTTGCCGTTGGCGTCGAGCTCGACCGGGCCGGAGAAGAAGGCGACCAGCTTTTCGGTCGGCGGGCTGCCTTGCGCCTGCATGTTGGCGCCGTCGCCACCGGTGCGTATCTTGCCCATCGTGCCGAGCGAGCCGTCGATCAGGCGGCCATAGAGATCGCGGATCTCCAGCCCCAGCATGCGTTGGCCAAAGAACCAGTCCTCCGGATCGGGCGCCTTGTAGTTGGTGAGGTTGAGGATGCCGACGTCGACGGCAGCCACCATCACATAGGCGTTTGTGCCCGGCTGAGCGCCGTTCACCGCGACCGGGATTGACAGCTGCTGGCGCGGCAGGGTCTTTTCCGGCGGCGTCAGCGAAACTGCGAGCTTCTTCGAACCCGGGTCGACCGACAGCCACTGGATGCCGATGGCGCGGGCCGGCATGCGCGATTCCTGCGCGTCGCCGGGCCGGAACAAGGTCGCCGTGACATAGGCACCGGCGCCCCAGTTTTCGCCGACCGGAATGTCGACAGTGCTGCCGCCGGCCGGCACCGAAGCGGTGACGGTCTTCAACAGCTTCTCGGCGCCGATCGTGACCAGAAGTTCGCCGGCAAAATGCGGCGAGATCTTCAGCTTGGCGACTTCGCCGGTGGCGTAGCTGTCCTTGTCGAGGGCGATCTCCAGCCCATCGGGTGTCTCGGTGGTGGTCGAGGCGACGTACCAGCCGGCGTCGAATTCATAGCTGGTCGCCGGACCATCCGGGTCAGCCGTCTCGACCTCGAGACGGTAGCGGCCCCAGTCGACGGGCAGCGACACGGTCGCCTCGCCATCGGCCTTCAGATCGACCGAGCCATTGGCGACGGCCTTGGTGAGGTTCACTGCCTCGTAGTTCCAGGAATTGTTGGAACGGTACCACTGATAGTTCCGCTCGACCTTGACCAGCGACCACTGGGCGCCTTTCAGGTCCTCGCGCTTGCCGTTCGGATCGACGGCGATGATGCTGAATTTGGCCGTTCCGCCTTGCGGCACTTCATCGCCTTCGAAATCCGGGCGAATGCCGATGACATCGCGCTGCGGCCGAACGCCGATGTCGAGCGAGCGCTCGACGGCGCGGCCGCCGGCTTCGCGCATGCGCACCGTGACCTTGGCGTTGACCAGCTTGGTGGTCGACGGCAACTGGTCGATGGTGATCGGGAAGGTCGCCTTGCCGTCGTCGCCGACGATCGGAAGATTGGCGAGGGGCGTCACGGTCGGCTCGCTCGACTGCTCGTCGGCGAGGCCGAAGGTGAAGTCCTTGAAGCTGTCCCAGTTGCTCGTGGTCGACAGCGTCATCTCGCCTTCCAGCGCCAGGCCCGCGGCCGGCGCGCCATAGAGGAAGCGGCCGTCGACGGTGGCATTGGCGGTCTCGCCCTGGGCGATCTCCTTCTTGTCGGCCGTCAGGTCGAATTCGATGCGATCCGGCACGAAGTCCTCGACCAGGAACATCTGGCTGGCGACCGGCGACTGCTTGGGATCGGTGTAGATCGACACCGTCCAGGTGCCGCGCATGGCGTTGGCCTCGAGCGGCAGGTCGACGGCATGGCCGCCGGCGGACTCGCCATTGCTGACGATGCGCCGGTTCTCGACGCCGTCGGGACGGGTGAAGATGAAGGTCAGCGGCAGGTTCTCGACCGCTTTTGCCGCGCCGTCGCGGGCAAGCGCCGCGACGTGAACATCCTCGCCTGCGCGGTAGATGCCGCGCTCCGTCCAGGCATAGACGTCGAGCGCGCCGGGCGAGGCGCGCCCTTCGACGCCGCGATCCGACAGGTCGAATCCGGCTTTGCCCATGTCGAGGAAGACGAAGTCGTTGTCGCCCTGCTTGGCCATCAGCACGGCCGGCACCATGCCGTTTTCGCCGCGGGTGAGGCCTGGATTGAAGACGGCGTGGCCTTCGGCGTCGGTGGTCGCCGTGCCGAGGATCTCGTTGTTCCTGGCAAGCAGCGTCAGTTCGGCGCCGGAAATCGGCTTGGCCGAGCCCAGCGAACGGGCAAAGACGTTGAGACCGTCCTGGCCGGTATAGGTGGAAAGGCCGATGTCGGAGACCACGAACCACTGCGTGGCGCGCGAGCCGTAATCGTCGCTCTTGTCGTCGACCGGCTGCGCGGTCAGCACATAGACGCCGGGCTTGCGCTGCGGGATCGCCTCGTCAACCGGGAAAGAGGTGGTCACCTCCTTGTTGAGATCGTTGGCGATGTCGAGCGTGCCCGACCAGACGGGCTCGCCCATCTGGTCGGAAATGGTGGAAATATCGTAGCCGTCGAGCTGATGCAGGAACTGATAGCCGGACAGAAGTTGCGCCAGCGAACGATCACCGATGCGGTAGAGCGTCATCTTGGCGGCGTTCATGTTGACCGTCACGACTGGAATGCCGCGACGGGCGCCGGCCGGCAGCACGAAGCTGTCGCCGGTGAAGCGGGCGGACGGAGCGCGGTCCTGGACATAGATCGACAGCACGACGGGCGCGGCGATCGTTTCACCGATCGCCGCCGGCAAGCCGGCGCGGAAGGTCACGTCATAATGCTGGCCGTGTTCCAGGCCCTCGACGCAAATCTGCTTGTCCTTGGCCTCGACGGCCTTGGGCGCGGCGTTGTCGACGGTCACGAACTGCGCATAGTCGACGCCGGTCTTGACCAGGTCCTCGGAAAACTGGGCGCAGATGCGCGGCGAGGAAGAATCGGCGTCGACGGTGTGCTCGACGACGCGGAAACCCTTGCGCGCCTTGAGGTCGGCATAGTCGGCCTGGACGGCCGGCGACCTCACCAGCGCAAGGCTCGCCTCATAGGCCTGCAGCGACGGCCGGTAGAGATCGCGCTTGTCGAGACCGGCGCCAAGCAGCGCCAGCGCCTCGGCGCGGGTCTTTGCCGTGCGCACCAGCTTGTAGGCGTTGAAGGCCGCCGACGTGGCGTTCATCGGGAAAGTCGCGGGTTCGTTGGTGTTCGACGCCGGCTCCACGGCCAGTATCTCGCGCGCCAGCGCCAGCCAGAGCGCGCCGTCATCGGGCAGAACGGAGATCGCGGCCTGGTATTTCTGCATGGCAAGGCGATGATCGCCGGTTAGCGAGGCCTGCTCGGCGGCGGCCTGCAGGGCAGCAAGGCCCTCGGTCGGCTTGTCATAGGCCGGATCGGTCAGCTTGTTGCGGAACTGCTGGGCCTGGTCGGCCATCCAGTTCGGGAAAAAGGCCAGAGCCGGCGGAGCGCCGATATCTGGGTCGCCATCGACATTCGCGACCTTGCCGGCAACGGCGCCGGTGAAGGATTTCAACTGGTTATAGTCGGATTTGAGAAAGCACCACTTTGCCTTGGTGTTGTAGGTGAAGGCGCGGCAGGCGGTATCGCCAAGGCACGTGGTCTTGCATTGGTCGAGGCTGACATTCTGCTCCGACCTGAGGTCGAAACCGAAATAGTCGGAATTGTCGGTCGTCACGATTCGCCGGGCTTCGGCCGCAAGGGCCGCCCCGCCCAGGGCGAAAAAGACGAGAAGAAGGAAAGAGAAACCACGAGCCGCGCGCATTGCCATACCACCCTCCAGACATCGCCAGCGTCCGGGCATGATCAAGCTTCGTGCAGGCTTGTCAACGCCGGAGCGCCGCGGGTTTTTCACCTGCGAACGGTTTCCATGCCGGCCAAAGGCCGGTATTTCGACAGAACCTCTGTGAGACGGATCACACTTTCTTGCGGAATCGCAAAAGGTGTGAATTCCAAGCCCGGTCTATTTCAGACAATTGGATTGTGGCCCCTTTACGAACGTTTCGGAACTTCATTCCAATTTTAGTTTTGTCGACTAGGTTGTCTTAATGCCGGCGCATGAAACGCAGATGTCAGGAGGGGTCGCGCCAGGGCGCGGGCTTCCGCGCGCCCTGCTTTTCGCGCTGTTTTGCGCTGCAATTCTGGCGGGCGAGGCGCGTCCGGCGGCGGCTTTCGAGATTTTCGGCATCAAGCTCTGGGGCTCGTCCAAGGACGAGGATGCCGACATCGTCGATCCGCTTCGCTATTCCGTGACGCTCAATGCGCCTGATGCCGACAAGGATCTGGTGAAAAGGCTCGAAAACGCCTCGGCGCTGAAGAATGACGAGGACCATCCGGTGTCGGGATCGCTCGGCCTGATGGCCAAGGCGCGCGGCGACCGCGAACAACTGGTCGCCGCGCTCTACGCCGATGCCCGGTATGAAGGCGTGGTCACGATAACGATCGAAGGCAAATCGATCGACGAATTGCCGCCGGACGCCGAATTCAAGGGGCCGCAGCCCATTCCGGTCGTCATCAGCGTCGCGCCCGGGGCGAAATTCACATTGGGCAATATCCGGCTGAAGGGCGATGCCGCGGGGCTGGCGAGCGCCGATTTCGGGCTGATCGCCGGCGGCGATGCCGGCTCCGGCGCCGTGCTCAAGGCCGAGGCCCTGATTGTGCGGGCGCTGAAGGACGAGGGCAGGCCGCTTGCAAAGATCACAGACCGCGAGATAGTCGCCGAGCATGCAAGCTCGACGCTGGACGTCACGCTCACGGTGGCCGCCGGCCCGGTCGCCGCTTATGGCGACACGACAGTCGAGGGCACGGAAAAGGTCGATCGCGACTTCACCGAATACATGACCGGGCTGAAGCGGGGCCAGCAATATTCGCCGCAGGAGATCGACGATGCCCGCGACCGGCTGCTCGGCCTCGAGGTCTTCAACAGCGTGACCATCAAGGAAGGCGACAGCCTCGACGCCAACGGCAATATCCCGATCGACGTCCAGGTCAGCGAGCGCAAGCCGCGCTTTTTCGGCCTCGGCGGCACGTTTTCGAATACCGAAGGGCTCGGGCTGGAAGGCTATTGGGGACACCGCAACCTGTTCGGCCAGGCCGAGAAGCTGCGTATCGACGGGTCCATCAGCGGCATCGGCAGCAACAGCCTTTCGGCGCTCAACTACAATGCCGGCGTCATGTTCGAGAAGCCGGGCGTGCTCGGGCCGACGTCGAAATTCTTCACCGGCGTCAAGACTGTGTTCGAGCACCCCGATGCCTATGACCATTTCTCGGTCAAGGGCGACGTCGGCGTTTCCTACGACCTCGACAAGCAGCAGCGGGTCTCGGCCGAATTCGACCTCGACTATTCGCGGATCACCGACGCTTTCGGCAAGCATACCTACCTGATCGCCAGCGTGCCGCTGCAATATGTCTTTGACAACCGCGACAACAAGCTGAACCCGACCAGGGGGTTCCGCTTCCTCGCCTATGCCGAGCCGAGCTATGACATATTGAACGGCGCGACCTTCCTGAAGCTGAAGGGCGAGGGCTACACCTATCAGTCGCTGGACACGGCAAGCCGATTCGTGCTGGCCGAACGCGCAACGCTGGGCTCGATCGTCGGCACCGGCCTGCAGAACGTGCCCGCCGACCGGCGCTTCTATTCCGGCGGCGGCGGCTCGGTGCGCGGTTATTCCTACCAGGGCATCGGCCCGAAGGATATTGACGGCCAGCCGATCGGCGGCTTGTCCTTCTTCGAAACCTCGGTGGAGATGCGTATCGGCGTCACCGACACGGTCGGCATTGTTCCGTTCGTCGATGCCGGCACGGTCTCGATCAAATCCTTCCCGGATTTCTCGGATGTTAAGGTCGGCGCGGGCGTCGGCCTGCGCTATATTACCCCGTTCGGGCCGCTTCGCATCGACGCGGCGGTGCCGCTCAACCGCGATCCGGGCGATCCGCATTTCGGCATCTATGCCGGCATCGGCCAAGCGTTCTGACGATGAAGATTTTCTGGCGCATCCTCCGCATTATTATCTACACGCTGCTCGTCCTGCTGGTGGTGGCTATCGGCGCTCTCGTCGTCCTGACCGGCACCGAAGGCGGCCGCCAGAACCTCGCCGGCCTGATCTCGAAGATGGCCTCGAGCGAGGACCGGAAGATTACGGTCGCTGGCATCGAAGGCATCTGGTCGGGGGCGCTCAGGGTCGATCATGTCGTGCTGGAGGACCGCGCCGGCCCCTGGATGGTCGCACGCAACGTGGCGCTCGACTGGTCGCCGACGGCGCTGCTCTCCCGGAATTTCAATGCTGACCGCTTCGCCGCCGAGCGGATCGAACTGGCGCGGCTGCCGCAGCCGAGCCAGCAGCCATCGCAGGGCGGCTCGTCCAGCCTGCCGGTGTCGATCGACGTGAGGCAGATCGACCTGCCGGAGATCGCGCTCGGACAGGAGCTTGCCGGCAGCGGCATCGCCGAACTGGCCGCCAAAGGCTCGCTCAGGGCCGATCCCTCGCCGCTGGCGATCGAGAGCGTGCTCAATGTCTCCCGCCATGACGGCAAACAAGGCAATGTCGACGCCAAGATCCATTTCGCGCCGGCCGACAACAAGCTCGACCTCGATCTCAAGGCGTCGGAGCCGGCCGGCGGCATCATCGCCAATCTGCTCAAGCTGCCGGATGCGCCGCCCGTCAACATCGTCGTTTCCGGCAGCGGGCCCTTGGCCAATTGGAGCGGTGTCGGCAC
>NZ_RZRY01000205.1:0-9361 GCF_003998035.1 Mesorhizobium sp. M2A.F.Ca.ET.039.01.1.1
GACCAGAAGCCGCTCCAGATTGGCGACGAAGCCGCGCTGATCGATCTCCTCGCGCTCCAGGCGCTTCTTCTCCTTCTCGCCGATCGGCAGGCGCCGCAGCGCCCAGCGCAAGGTCGGCGGCATCGCCAGCGTGGTGATGACGGCCATGGTGAGGATCATGGTAAAGAGGTTGTGCGAGAGCACGCCCATCGACAGGCCGATCGAGGCGACGATGACCTCCGTGGAACCCCGCGCGTTCATGCCGCAGCCGACCGCGATGCCTTCGGCGCGGCTCATGCCGGCCACCTCGGCGCCGATGAAAGCGCCGCCGAACTTGCCGATCGAGGCGATCACCACCAGAGCCACGGTGAGCAGCGCCAGTTGCGGATCGACCAGCACGGTGAGATCGGCCGACAGGCCGGCGACGCCGAAGAACACCGGCATGAAAAGCGCCGTGATAATTCCTCGCAGCTGCCCTTCGATGTGGCGAGACAGGATCGGCGATTCACCCACCAATATGCCGGCAACGAAAGCGCCGAGCACGGTGTGCACGCCGATCAGGTCGGTGATCAGGGCCATCACCCCCATAATGGCGAGGATGACGGTGACCACCGCATATTCCGAGCGGAAGGTGTCGTTGGTCCAGCGGATGGCGTCGAAGACGATGCGGCGGCCCAGCGTGAAGGAAAACGCCATGAAGAGGGCGACGCCGGCGACGGTGAAGGCCAGGCTGGCGATCTCGATCCGCCCCTTGGTGGCGATGCCGATGGTGATGGCGACGACCACCCAGCCGATCGTGTCCTCGATGATCGCCGAGGAGACGATGATCTGGCCGAGGTCGCGGCGCATGAAGTTCATGTCGCGCACCACCATGGCGACGATCTTGACCGAGGAGATGGAGAGCGCAGTGCCGAGGAACAGCCCGGCGACGATGCGCTCGCCGCCGGCGGCGAGCAGTGTCTCGGGCATGAACTGGGCAGCGATGAAACCGAGCGCGAAGGGCACGGCAACGCCGGCGGCCGAGATGGAAAAGCAGGCGCGGCCGACCCGGCGCACGAGCCTCAGATCCGTCTCCATGCCGGTGAGCAGAAGCAGCATCAGAACGCCGAGCTGAGCGACGGCGTTGATCATCGATTTGTGCGTCGGATCGCCGGCGAAGACCAGCCGCTCGGCCGCCGGCCAGACCCAGCCGAGCAGCGAGGGTCCGAGCAGGATGCCGCCGATCAATTGCCCCATCACCGCCGGCTGTCCCAGCGCTTCCAGCACCTCGCCTATGCCGCGGCCGACAACCAGGAGCAGGATCAGCTCGGCGACGAAGATGCCTTCCGAGGACATGCCGGTCTTCTCGGCGGCGAAGGCGACGGCAGGCATCAAAGCGAGCGCCGCCGCTGCAAGCGCGATCCAGACCGACGGCGACCGGCGCCGATTGAGCATGTTGGACAAGATGCCCCCTCATTTCCTCGCCTGGGCTTAACGGTCTGGCGCGCGGATCGGTTGCACGGCTGATGGGAGCGTTTCCTCGCCCCCGCAAAGCGGGGGAGAGGTGGCTCGGCGAAGCCGAGACGGAGAGGGGAGCGCGGGTTCGACCGGCAAAAGCAGTTCGAAGAGGAGGGCTTCCGCCCTACGAACCCCCTCTCCGTCCGCTTCGCGGACACCTCTCCCCCGCTTTGCGGGGCGAGGAAACGCTCCCTACAATTCTATTCAAATGCCAGCGCCGATTTTTGCTTCGCGGTAAAGCGACTCGACGATGTTGGCGGCCAAGGCGGGGCAATAAGGAGAAGCTAATGAAAAGCGACTTTGCCGCCGCCCACCTGCACCTCGACCGGGCGTGCCATTACCTGCGTGGCGATGATGAAACGAGCCGCGCGGCGCTACAGGCACTCGACCTTGTGATCGACGCGGTGGCGGCGGCCCAGCATGCCAGGCCGGTGGCCGACGTGCTGCCCTTTCCGCGGCGCGCGAATGGCGGCGTTCCGCCGCTTGCATCCTGACTTATCCGCCTGAAAAGGCGGGAACATTTTGGGCCGGCCACACGTTGTGCTATACGGGGTGTGGCCGGCCTGTTTAAGTCGGATACGGCCGGCCATGGCGGCGGGAGGCGCATGGCACGATGTCCCAGCCGAAGGCCGCAAAATCCACCGACGCGGCCAGGGCCGCGAAATCCATCGAGGCGAACGCGCCGGCAAGATCAACCGAGAAGGCAGCACCGCCCCGCGCTTCCGACACGCTGGCGCTGAAGCTCAGCTCTCCCGAATTCACCACCACGCTGTCGCATTTCCACCGCGCCGAGATCGCGCGCATGGCGGGCTGGCGCGACAGGCTCGACCGCACCAGCAACTGGGCGATCACCGTGGTGGCGGCGATGCTGTCGGTGTCGCTGTCGACGCCCAGCGCGCATCACGGCGTGCTCTTGTTCGCGATGCTCCTGATCACGCTGCTTTTGTGGATCGAGGCGCGGCGCTACCGTTTCTTCGACGTCTACCGCGCCCGCGTGCGGCAGTTCGAGCGCTACTACTTCGCGCAGATCTTTTCGCCGCAGCCGGATTACGCTTCCAACTGGCTGGCCATCCTGGGCGAAGGCCTGCGCTCGCCGCGTTTCCTGATCACGCAGCGCGCGGCGCTGATACGCCGGCTGCGCCGCAACTACATCTTCATGTACACGATCCTGCTGCTTGCCTGGATCCTCAAGATCACCACGCCGAGCCTGTCGCGCGAAGGCTCGCCGATCGGCTTCGGCGCCTCGCTGGTCGACACGTTCCGGGTGGCGACGCTGGGACCCATCCCTGGCGTCATCGTGGTAAGCGGGGTGGCCGTCTGCTATCTCGCGCTGCTTGCCGCCGCCTTGCTGGTGCGTGCCGATGACGGCGAGCTGTCGGTCGGCGACGTGCATGTGTGAGCGGCTGAACGCCGAACGTTTACCCGGATTCAGCTATGCCTGCCTGCCAGTAAACCACCGTGAAATCGCGTGCGGGGACAACCATCAGGCGCGCCATCATTAGCCGCTTGATAAGCATTTGGTAATAAAACGCGACAGATGAGAGGCTGGCCGCGATTCACGGACAAGACAGCGTTGTCGCCGGTGGGACCTTGCCATGCGCATTAAGAGCCTGATTATCGTCAGCATGGTGAGCGCGGCGGCGCTGATCGGACTGGTTGGCGCTGTCGCCGTCTTCACGCAGCTGAAGGCGGCCAGATATCTGGGACTGAACGAAGCGACCAATGTCGCCCGTGAGCTCGCCGACACCATCGTTTTCAAACCCTACGACGGTGCGCCATCGCTGCTTGATCGACCTGATGCATTAAAGCGGTATCTCGACCAGCAGCACCGCCGCGCGCGGCGCGATTTTATCGTTGTCGACAGCAGCAAGCGGATTGTCGCCCATGCCGCTGACGAGGAGCACATCGCCGGCGAGACATTCGATCACGATCCGGGCAATGAGGTGGGCCTCACGCTGCAAGACGGTGTTCCGCGCCGGTTCGTCGATCCGAACGAAGTGAACGCCATTCTTGCCGTTCCGATCGAGCAGAACGAGGACACGATCGTCGGCGCCGCGCTTCTGGAATATGACCCGGTGCTGACCGCCGCCGAGCAGCGGACCAATGGTCTGCTCTGGCTCGTCGGCCTCAGCACCGCCGCCGCCATGCTGATCGCCGCGGGTTTTGCCTGGGTTCTGCTCAGCCGTTTCGGTTCAGGGCTTAAGGACATGATGCGCGGTATGCAGGCGCTGGCGCAGGGCGAAGCCATGACGCGCATAGGCGATGGGCGCAACGACGAGTTCGGGGAGTTGGCAGATGGCTTCAACACGATGGCCGACCAACTCGCGGCGGCACGGGCGCATATCGAAGACATTGTCGAGGCAGCTGCCGAAGGCATCGCGGTGCTCGATGCCGAGGGCCGCATCGCCAGGGGCGCAATTCGCTGATATCGTTAAGGGTCAGCACAAGCCCGCCGTTGGACCGGCTGAGGGGACTGCAACTGGCGATGACTGGCGTCTGCGAGCCGTCCAGCCTGACGAGACCGCCGAAGGGGTCGTCCACGAACGCGCTGACCAGCTCGCCATTCTCAATCGCGAGCTGCACGAGAAGTCGGAAACCACGTCCCGTCTGGTCAAGCTCGGCGAATTGCTGCAGGCCTGCGTGACCTTCCCCGAGGCCTTCTCGGTGGTCGGAACGGCGATGACCGAGTTTCTCGGCGGCCTGAGCGGGAGCGTCCACCTGACCAGCGCTTCGCGCAACCTGGTCGAGGAGATGGCGCATTGGGGCGACGTGCGTTCGAGCGTCAATCAATTCGCGCCGGAAGACTGCTGGGCGCTGCGCCGCGGCCAGGAGCATGTCGTCGGTCCGGGCTTGCTCACGCCGCGTTGCGCTCACATCACGGAGAACGGCAACAAGGGCTACGTCTGCATGCCGCTGGCGGCGCAGGGCGAGACGCTAGGCATAATGCATCTGTGCGAACCGAATGCCGCCGAGAAGCCGCAATGGCTGACCGAACGGCAGCAGATCCTGCGCGGCGTCGTCGACACGCTGGCGCTGGCGCTAGCCAATCTGCGCCTTCGCGAAACGCTTAGGCAGCAATCGATCCGCGATCCGAACACCGGCCTGTTCAACCGGCGTTATCTCGAAGAAACCAGCAGCCGGGAACTGAGGCGCATGGAGCGCTCGAGCCAGCCGTTGGCAGTCATCATGCTCGATGTCGACCACTTCAAACAGTTCAACGATACGTTCGGGCACGAGGCCGGTGACCTCGTGCTGAAGCAGGTTGCCGCGACGCTAATCGAGCATGCGCGCGACAGCGATGTCGTATCCCGTTATGGCGGCGAGGAATTTGCCCTGGTCATGCCGGGATGCTCGCTTGAGGAGGGAGCTCAGCGCGCCGAAACGCTCCGCCAGGCGATCAAGCATCTGCATCTGGCGCATCGCGGCCGCACGCTTGGAACAGTGACGGCCTCGTTCGGCGTCGCGGCCTATCCCGAGCATGGCACCGGCTGGGCCGAGATCACCAACGCCGCGGACCACGCGCAATATGACGCGAAGGCCGAGGGTCGCGACAGGGTGGTTGTCGCCAGGAGCACCCCGCCGGGCGAGCGCCCCGCCATCCAGCTGGTGCCCTCCGCGAAAGCCGGCACCGAGGTCAAGGGATGATTCCGCGCTAGCGCCTCTCAGCATTTCAACGAAACGCCGAAACGCTCTATCTATTTGTTTTTACTAAATTTCGGAGGGCTACGGCGAAGTCGCCGAGCCTAACGTTACACACTTTGTCCTGGAGTCGCTCCAGTCTACTGGACTATGCCAAGCGCGGATCGGAACTCCTGCGTTGTGTTGCGGGCGGGATAGGATTCCTCCGGCACGGGAACGCCGAGATGGCTGCAGAGCGGTGCCCAGCCGTCGCCGAGCTTGTGCACCAGCAGCCGTTCCGCCGGCACGGTGTTCAGCACCGCCTCGACATTGTCCCGGTAGACGGCGATGGCATGTGCTCGGTCCTGCGGGCGGCCGCCGAAGACCTGGTTGGCGACGAGCGCGATGCCGAGCGACTCCTGATCCGTGCTGCCGGCGATCGCCGGCAGCAGGGTTTTTTCAAAACTCTCCCACCAGCTTTCGGGCGAGCGCCAGGTGAGGATGACGCGCGCCTGCGGATAGGCTTCGATCAGCTCACGCCAATAGAAGGCCGAGGGCCAGTCGACGCAGGATTTATATCCCGCGAAGAGCTGGGCCCAGTCGGGCGCCTCGCCCCTGGCCAGCGCCCGCCAGAGCCGCTTCTGCTTCGCATGCCCCATGACCTCCGACATATGGTGGCAAGGACCGAAGCCGAGCATGGTCAGCGCCTCGCGCATCGAGTCCGTGCCGGTCCGGCCGAAGCCGGTTCCAATCACCATCAGCGACATTTCCCCCTCCTCCACTACTCCCGTCTTTAAGCGGTTGCGGTCAACCTCCCTGGACCACGAGCCGCAGGCGGTTGCCTTCCGGATCGGCGGTCGAAATCGCGCCACCTTCCCTTCTCGCCGGCGCATTGGCCGTTTCGAGCCTGCGCGCCACGGCGGCAAGCTCGTGGGCGGAACCGAGCTCGACGGTGAAATAGTCCAGGCCGGCGGCATCGGGCGGCGGTTCGCGCAGCTCGCCGCGCGCCCAGATGTTGAAGGCGATCATATGCGCGCGGCGCTCGGTGCCGCAGTCGAACATGCCGAAGGTCCGGGACTGGATATGCGGCCGGAAGCCGAGCACGCCGAGATAGAATTCCATCAGCGCCTCGGGCGCGCGGGCGCGCAAATGGATGTGGCCGATAAAGGCGTCTTGCGCCATCCTGGGCTCGACATGGCCGGAATTGCCGAGGTCGCGCAATAGGCTAGAGACGTCCAGCGGCTCCAGCCCGGAATGCGCGCTGCCGTCGACGGCAATCAGCGACACGCGGCCGTCGGGCGAGACCTCGCGGCGCAGCAGGCGTTCAGGCGTGTCGAAGCATATCTCGATGCCGTTGCCGGACGGGTCAGAGACGTAGAGCGATTCCGAAACGAGGTGGTCCTGGGCGCTGTATCGCAACCCCGACGCCTTGAGGCGGGCGGCCGCATGCGCGAGGTCGCGGCGGGTGGTGACGTGGATGGCGACATGGAAGAGATCGCGCGACTTCTGCGGCAGGGCGACTTCCGCGCCCGCATGGAGCACGATCAGCGTCCGGCCGCCGGCCCCGAGCTGCGCTAGAACGGCGTCCTCGCCGGCCGGCGCCAGTCCGACAGTGTCGCGCCAGACGGTCAAGGCGGCCGGAATGTCGGTCACCTTGAGATGGACCGGCCCGAGACACGTGGCCTGAGACAGCAATCCTTCGTCCATCGTCGTCTGCTCGATTGCGGTCGATGGATATATTAGCTCCGAATGATATTTATGTCTCGCGCCAAGTTCGGATTGACCCCTCCCCGGCGGGCGGCGACTATCGCAAAGCAGGCTGTTTTTTCGGCAGCTCCGAACGAAGCAGGAGGAACCTCCCATGGACGACACCGATCACTGGCGCAACATGGCGAGCGCGCCGCGGGACGGCAGCCGCATCCTGGTGACGGTGCGCTCCTCCGAGCAGGGACCGGCCGAGGTCGACATGGCCTATTGGTCGCGCGCCGACCAGTTCGGCGAGGAAGGCTGGCGGGCCTCGGACTCCTCGCCCGGCCGCGTGGTCGGATATGCCGAGCCGGAGCTCAGATGCTGGATGCCGCTGCCAAGCGCCGGGCGAGGCTCGATGCCGAGCCCTTGGGAGGGCGAGGACGTGCCGCTGGTGGATGGGGAAGGGATTTAGGGCGCCTTTCCCTTCTCCCCTTGGCGATTGGCGAAAGCAGCGGCGACAGCCAATCTCCCCCCTAGTGGGGGAGATGTCCGGCAGGACAGAGGGGGGCGCCGTAGAGTAAAGACCTTGGCGAAGACCTCAGGTTCAAACGGCTCCAGCGATGACCCATACTCCTCTGCCGCCACGACACCGGGCCAATGCAAAATCGATGCGTCGCGTCATGACCGATGCCGAACCGAAGCTCTGGAACGAGCTTCGCGCACACCGGTTGATGGGACTTGGTTTCCGTAGGCAGTTTCCGATAGCAGGCTATATCGTCGACTTCGCTTGCCCGGAGAAAAGGCTTCTTGTCGAGGTCGACGGCTCGCAGCATGGCGATGGCGGCGTTGCCGAGGCTGATGCGCTGAGAACGAGACGTCTCGAAGAGGATGGCTGGACCGTCTTGCGGTTCTGGAACGACGATGTGATCCGCGACATCGACAATGTCTGCCAGCACATTGTTATCGTCGCGGATTTGGCTGATCCGACCTGAGAGGCTGGCGGGACAGCGCCCCCCTCTGTCCTGCCGGACATCTCCCCCACTAGGGGGGGAGATTAGCAGTTTCGGCGTCGGCTCCCTTCTATCAGAGCGCTAAAACAAAAACGCCGCCGTCGCCGGATCAGGTCCGGTGCGACCGTCGGCGGAATCCAGGCCACGGATGGTCTGCATATCGTCCTCGTCGAGCTCGAAACCGAAGACGTCGAAATTGCCGGCGATGCGCTCCTCATGGATCGACTTCGGGATGACGATCAGCCCTTCCTGCAAATGCCAGCGGATGATCACCTGCGCCACCGACTTGCCGTGCTTCTTCGCCAGGTTCTCCAGTGTCGGGTCGGAAAGCAGCCGGCCGCTACCCAGCGGGCTCCAGCTCTCGATATGGATGTTGTGCTTCTTGTGGAAATCGCGCTTGTCGCGCTGCTGGAAGCGCGGATGCAGCTCGATCTGGTTGACGACGGGCGTCACGCCGGTCTCGCCGATGATGCGCTCCAGATGATCCTGGTTGAAGTTGGAGACGCCGACCGACTTGATGCGACCGGCCTGCTGCAGCTCGACCAGCGTCTTCCAGGCCTCGACATATTTGTTTTGGGTAGGCACCGGCCAATGGATCAGGAAAAGATCGATCCGGTCGATGCCGAGTTTTTGCATCGTGTCGTCGAAGGCGCGCAATGCCGCGTCGCGCTGATGCGCGCCGTTGCGCAGCTTGGAGGTGATGAAGAGCTCGTTCCTCGGCACGCCCGCCGCGCGGATCGCCTCGCCGACGCCTTCCTCGTTGCGGTAGCCCTCGGCGGTGTCGATCAGCCGGTAGCCGGCCTCGATCCCCCAGCGCACGACCTTGGCGGTGATGTCCGGATCGACCTGCCACACGCCGAGCCCGATCTGCGGGATGGTCGAGCCGTCGTTCAATGTCAGCTGTTCGGGCATGGGAGATTCCTTTTGGGAGGGAGCGTGGTGTACGGGACGGGTGGTGCCGACTATTTAGGCCGCGGGTTGAGGAATACCAGTCGCATAGAGAAGATGGCGCGACGCCGAAGCTGCCAATCTCCCCCTCGTGGGGGAGATGTCCGGCAGGACAGAGGGGGCGCCGTAGAGTAGAAACGCAGGTGAACCTGCCTCGGTCTGATGCACCCATGCCCATACACCAGTCCCACCTCGACATCGCGCCAACGCGAAATCGATGCGCAAAGTCATGACCGATGCTGAACTGAAGCTCTGAACGAGCTCCGTGGCCACCGGCTGATGGGCCTCGGCTTTCGCAGGCAGTTTCCGATCGCAGGCTACATCGTCGACTTCGCGTGTCCTCAGAAGAAGCTGATCGTGGAAGTGGATGGATCGCAGCATGCCGACAACGCCATTCCTGACGAGACCAGAACCAGGCGCCTGGAGCAGGATGGCTGGATGGTCCTCCGGTTCTGGAACGACGACGTCATCCGAGACATCGAATGTCTGCCAGCATACTGTTATTGCCGCTGGGTTGGCTTGTCCGACTTGAGATGCTGGCGGGACAGCGCCCCCCTCTGTCCTGCCGGACATCTCCCCCACGAGGGGGGAGATTGGCAGCTTCGCCGCCGGCTTCACCC
>NZ_RZRY01000206.1:0-9314 GCF_003998035.1 Mesorhizobium sp. M2A.F.Ca.ET.039.01.1.1
ATGCTGGCCGATGTCGAAGCGCTTCGCGAGCTCGGCGTTGCCGGTGTCGTCGTCGGCTGCCTGACCGCCGACGGCGCCATCGACGAGACGCGCACGAGCGCGCTGGTTGAGGCCGCCGGCCCGCTCAACGTCACCTGCCACCGCGCCTTCGACATGACGCGTGATCCGGCTGAGGCGCTCGAGGCGCTCATCCGCTGCAAGGTCGGCCGCGTGCTGACCAGCGGACAGCGCGATACCGCGCTCGAAGGCGTCGAGCTTCTGGCCGAGCTCGTGCGTCTGGCGGACGATCGCATCATCATCCTCGGCTGCGGCGCGCTGGCGCCCGATACGATCGGCGAGGTGCGCAAGCGGACCGGGCTGACCGAGATGCATTTTGCAGCGCTTGCGGACGTGCCCAGCGCCATGCGCTACCGCAATCCCAATGTCGGCATGGGCGGCACCGACCTCTACCGCGAATACCGCAACACGGTGACCGACCAGGACAAGGTGGCGGCGACGATCGCGGCCGCGAGAGCCTGACAGCCAAGATGGTGACCCAGGAGTTGCTGCCGATCGAACGCGTCTCGCCCGCCGACGAGCCCGCCATCCTCGCGCTCAACAACGAGCATGCGGCGGAACTGTCCTGGCTCGAGCCGGAACGGCTTTCCTTCCTGCTCGGTGAGGCTTTCTACACGCGCCGCATCGGCGCGCTCGGGGCCTTCATCCTGTGCTTCGACCAGGACGCAAATTACGACAGCCCGAACTTCTTTTGGTTTCGCGAGCGCTATCCGCGCTTCGTCTATGTCGACCGAGTGGTGGTCGCCGCGGCGGCGCGCGGCCGCGGCCACGCCCGCCGCCTTTATGAGGATCTGTTCGAGCAGGCCCGGTGCGCCGGCCACACGATGGTAACCTGCGAGGTCAATGCCGATCCGCCCAACCCGGCTTCCGATGCCTTCCACGCCGCGCTCGGTTTCGCCGAGGTCGGCGACGCGGTAATCCACGGCGGCAAGAAGTCGGTGCGCTATTGGGCAAAACCGATCGCCGCCTGAACACGCTTCGAACGCTGCTGGCCAGAAGAACAAGCCAAAGCTAATATAACCGCTCGGCTGGCTGGGGCGCGACATCATGGCGAGCAATGTCTTCCGCTTCGACGAAAGCTGGGACATCCCTGAAGGCACACTCCAGGAAGTGTGGGATGTGCTGTCGGACGCCCAGTTGCTGCCGCTCTGGTGGGGCGATGCCTATAAGGAGGTGGAGCCGCTCGACAAGAAGGGCAAGGGCGTCGTCGGCGCCCGCGCCAGGGCACGAGCGCGCGGCGCCCTGCCCTAGGAGCTGAACTTCATCATCGAGGCCGCCGAGCTCATACCCGGCCGGCTGGTGGTGGTAAAAACCTTCGACGATTTCGACGGGCTGTGGCGGGCCGAGCTGTCGCCGTCAGGGGCCGGCACGCATGTCGATCTGGTCTGGCAGGTCACGGTCGAGAGGCCGATCCTCAAATTCCTGGCGCCGCTGCTCAGGCCCGCCTTCGCCTGGAACCATGGCTGGACGACGCCGCGCGGAGAAACCGGGCTTCGCCGCTACCTCGCCGCCCGAAAGAACGGCAGGGCCTGACCTCACCAGTTGCGGTTGAGCCAGCCGCGAGCCGGTTTCTCGACGATGTAATAACTGGCCAGCGCAGTGCGGGATAACTTTGTGCAAGTGCGAAGCTGCGACTTGACCGGTGCTTCCGGTCAAGCCTTTGTTATGGCCAAGAAAAAGGGGCCGAGGTGGCCCCTTCTTTCATCCGCGGCGGGGCTGTTCAAGCGTTGGCGGCAGCCACCGCGCGCTTGGCCATCACCGCGATGAGATTGGCGCGGTACTCGGCGGAGGCATGAAGGTCGCTCATCAGCCCTTTCGCCGGCACTTTGAGGCCGTCGAGCGCGGCGGCGTCGAAGCTCTTCGCCAGGGCGGCCTCGACCTCCTTCAAGCGGAAGACGCCGTCCTCGCCGGCGCCGGTGACGGCGGCTCTCACCCCGTCCTTGCCCTTGCTCACGAACACGCCGACGATGGCGTAGCGCGAAGCCGGGTTGCGGAACTTCTGGTAGGCCGCCTTGGCCGGCGCGGTGAAGCTCACCGCGGTGACGATCTCGCCTTCCTTCAGCGCCGTCTCGAACAGGCCCTTGAAGAATTTGTCCGCCGCGATCTCGCGCTTGTTGGTGATGATCGTCGCGCCCAGCGCCAGCAAAGCCGCCGGATAGTCGGCCGCCGGGTCGTTGTTGGCGATCGAGCCGCCGATCGTGCCTTTGTAGCGCACCGCCGGATCGCCGATCAGCGATGCCATATGCGCAAGCGCCGGGCACACCTTCTTCAGCTTCTCGTCGGTTGAGACGTCGTAATGCGTCGTCGCGGCCCCGATGGTGACCGTCTTGCCGGACAACTTGACGCCCTGCAGGTCCTTCAGCCGCGAGACATCGACAAGGTCGGAAGGCGCCGCGAGCCGCGTCTTCATGGCCGGGATCAGCGTCATGCCGCCGGAGAGCAGCTTGGCGTCGCCGTTCTTCAGCAGCTTGGCGGCGTCAGCGACGGAAGAAGCGCGATGGTAATTGACCGAATACATGCTCGTTCCTCCTCAGTGCTTCGTCGCGCGGATGGTAGCCCACACCGTCGCGGGCGATGCCGGCATGGGAATGTCGTCGACGCCCAGCGCATCGGTGATGGCGTTGATGACCGCCGGCGGAGAGCCGATGGCGCCGGCCTCGCCACAGCCCTTGACGCCGAGCGGATTGCCCGGGCATGGCGTGTTCGAGGTGGAGACCTTGAAGGACGGCAGGTCGTCCGCTCGCGGCATGGTGTAATCCATGTAGCTTGCCGTCAGAAGCTGCCCGCTGCCGTCGTAATGTGCGCCCTCCAGCAACGCCTGGCCGACGCCTTGCGCGATGCCGCCATGCACCTGCCCTTCGACGATCATCGGATTGATGATGTTGCCGAAATCGTCGGCCGCGACGAACTGGATGATTTCGGTCAACCCGGTCTCCGGATCGATCTCAACCTCGCAGATGTAGCAGCCGGCCGGGAAGGTGAAGTTGGACGGATCGTAGAAGGCCGTTTCCTTCAAGCCCGGCTCCATGCCCGCCGGCAAATTATGGGCGGTGTAGGAGGCAAGCGCCACCTGGAACCAGGGCAGGCTCTTGTCGGTGCCAGCGACCTTGACCTCGCCATTCTCGATGACGATGTCGCCCTCGTCCGCTTCCAGCAGGTGCGCGGCGATCTTCTTGGCCTTGGCCTCGACCTTGTCGAGCGCCTTGACGATGGCCGACATGCCGACGGCGCCGGAACGCGAGCCGTAAGTGCCCATGCCCATCTGCACCTTGTCGGTGTCGCCATGCACGATCGAGACCGAGTCGATCGGCACGCCGAAGCGCTGGGTGACCAGTTGCGCGAAGGTCGTTTCATGGCCCTGGCCGTGGCTGTGCGAGCCGGTGAGCACCTCGATCGTGCCGACGGCATTGACCCGTACCTCCGCCGATTCCCAGAGGCCGACGCCGGCGCCGAGCGAGCCGACCGCCGATGATGGCGCCAGGCCGCAGGCCTCGATGTAGCAGCTCATGCCGATGCCGCGCAGCTTGCCCTGCTTGGCCGCATCCGCCTTGCGCCTGGTGAAGCCGGCATAGTCGGCGGCCTTCATCGCCGCATCGAGCGATGCGTTATAATCGCCCGCGTCATAGGCCATGATCACCGGCGTCTGATGCGGGAAGGACGTGATGAAGTTCCGGCGCCTGAGTTCCGCCGGCGACACACCAAGCTCGCGCGCGGCGGTTTCCATCATCCGCTCGAGCACGTAGGTGGCCTCCGGCCGCCCTGCCCCGCGATAGGCATCGACGGGCGCGGTATTGGTGTAGACAGCACGCACATTGGCGTGGATCGCCGGGATGTTGTACTGGCCCGACAAGAGCGTGGCATAGAGATAGGTCGGCACGCAGGACGAGAACAGCGACATGTAGGCGCCGAGATTGGCTATCGTGTCGACCTTCAGGGCGGTGATGCGGTTGTCCTTGTCGAAGGCCATCTCCACCGTCGAGACATGGTCGCGGCCATGCGCGTCCGCCAGGAAGCTCTCGGTGCGGTCGGCCACCCATTTGACCGGGACGCCGGTCTTCTTCGATGCCCACAGGCAAACGATCTCTTCCGGATAGATGTAGATCTTGGAGCCGAAGCCGCCGCCGACATCGGGTGCGATCACCCGCAGCTTGTTTTCCGGCGCGACGTTGTAGAAGGCGCTCATCACCAGCCGCGCGACATGCGGGTTCTGCGACGTCGTCCAGCAGGTATAGTGGTCCTCCGCCTTGTCGTAATGCCCGAGGGCCGCGCGCGGCTCCATCGCATTCGGCACCAGCCTGTTGTTCACGATTTTCATGCGCGTGACATGGGCCGCCGACTTGATCGCCGCGTCGGTCGCCTTGCCGTCGCCGAGCTCCCAGTCGAAGATCAGGTTGTTCTCCGCTTCGGCATGGACCTGCGGTGCGCCGGGCTGGATGGCCTTGGTCGCCTCGACCACCGCCTTCAGTTCCTTGTAGGTGATCTCGACCGCTTCCGCCGCGTCGCGCGCCTGGCCCTTGGTGTCGGCGACGACGATGACGACGGCGTCACCGACATAGCGCACCTTATCGACCGCAAGCGGCGACCAGGCGCCCATCTTCATCGGCGTGCCGTCCTTGGAGTGGATCATCCAGCCGCAGATCAGATTGCCGATGCCGTCGGCCTTGAGCTCCTTGCCGGTGAGCACGCCGACGACGCCTGGCATCGCTTGCGCCTTCTTCACGTCGATCTTCTTGATCTGCGCATGCGCGTGCGGGCTGCGCACGAACACGGCATGCTTCATGCCGGGAACCACCATGTCGTCGACATAGCGGCCGCCGCCGGTGATGAACCTCTTGTCTTCCTTGCGCGCCACGCGGGCGCCGACGCCTTCGATACCCATTAGGAAATTCCTCCCGAAAATAGCGAGTAGTGAGTAGCGAATAGCGAGTAGTGAATTGGTGGAGCGCAGAGCGGCCGAAAAAATACCGACTATTCGCTACTCACTATTCGCTACTCGCTCGATCCTCACGCTGCCTGCTTCGCCTTGCCCTTGGCGCCCTTCGCCATCGCTTGCGATGCGGCGAGGATCGCCTTCACGATGTTGTGGTAGCCCGTGCAGCGGCAGATGTTGCCTTCGAGCTCGGCGCGCACCGTCGCCTCGTCCAGACCCTCCGGATGGCGCGCGATCATGTCGGTCGCCGTCATGATCATGCCTGGCGTGCAGAAGCCGCATTGTAGGCCGTGATGCTCCTTGAACGCGGCCTGGACCGGATGCAACTCGGCGCCGTCGGCCAGCCCTTCGATGGTGACAATGGTCGAGCCTGAGGCCTGAACGGCCAGCATTGTGCAGGATTTCACCGCCCGGCCGTCGACATGCACCACGCAGGCGCCGCATTGCGACGTATCGCAACCGACATGCGTTCCGGTGAGACCCAGATGCTCCCGCAGGAAATGCACCAGCAACGTTCGGTCTTCGGCGCTCCCGCTGACCCGTTTCCCATTCACAGTCAAGGACACGTCCGACATGCAACCTCCCTGGGTATTAACCTTGGTCCTCACCCTGCCGATGCCGTGCTGTGCTTCGGCAGTACCATTCGCGCACCGTACAACGCGCAAAACAGCGCTGCCAGCGCCGGTTCCATTGTACTTTCGATCATGGCAAAAGTTATGTGCAGCGCAGCAACCGGCCCCATTGCCAAATCAGGGATTGAGGGCAAAGATGCCCTCGATGCGGAGCGTGCCTGGCACGCATAGAAAAGACACCCATAAACCGCGTCGCAAGAATTGCGGAGAAGGCAGCTGGCCAGTTCGAGCACACGCTATGCATCGGGCCTATCGGCGCTCACCACGGATGAGCCCGACCCGAATGCCTTTGCCCGGGCCATCGCGGCCGAAGCGGCGATCGTCGACGCCGGTTTCGCGCTTCTGTTCTTCTCCCAAGGCCTTGTCGACGCGGCGGCGCTGGCGCAGGCGCTGAAAGCATACGCGCCCTCGCTCGCCTATGCCGGCTGCTCGACCGCCGGCGAGATCACGCCGCAGGGACTGGAGGAAGGGCATATCCTTGCCCTGCTTTTGCCTTCGGCGTCGTTTTCAACCGTCTCCGTCATGGTCGAAAACCTCTCTTCGTCCAGCATGGACAGTATCACCGGCGAGGTCGCGGCGTTGCGGCGCCTGCTGCGCGAGCGCATCGGCCACGACCGCTCGAACCAGTTTTTCGCGCTCTGTTTCATCGACGGGCTGTCCTATGCCGAGGAAGCGGTGACCTCGGCCATCCACTGGGGACTGGACGACGTCCCGCTGATCGGCGGCTCGGCCGGCGACGACCTCAAATTCGAGACGACCAGGCTGATGGCCAATGGCAGGGTCGCCTCCGATAGCGCCGTCATCGTGCTGGTTGCGACCGAAATTCCTTTCCACGTCTTCAAGACCGACAATTTCATCCCGACCGACGAGAAGCTGGTGGTGACGGCGTCCGACCCCGACCATCGCATAGTGCGCGAATTCAACGCCGCCAACGCGGCCGAGGAATACGCAACCTCCGTCGGCATCCTGCCGCAGACGCTGACGCCGCTGAGCTTTGCCTCGCACCCCGTCGTGGTGAAGGTCGGCGGCGAATATTATTGCCGATCGATCCAGCGCATGCATCCTGACGGCTCACTGTCCTTCTTCTGCGCCATCGACGACGGTATCGTGCTTTCCATCGCCCAGCCGAAGAACATGGTGGAATCGACACGCACCGCTTTCGAGGATGTCGAGCACAAGCTCGGCGGGATAGATATGATCCTGGGCTTCGACTGCGTGCTGCGCCGGCTCGATGCGCGCAACCGCCAGGTCTTCCGCGACATTTCCGAGCTCTACCGGACCAACAAGGTCATCGGGTTCGGCACCTATGGCGAGCAGTACCGCTCGATGCATCTCAACCAGACCTTCACCGGCATCGCCTTCGGCGAGCGCCAGGCGGCCGAGTGAACGGCATGCCGCTGCGCGACATCGACGACGTCGACAGGCTGAAGAAGATCAACGCGGCGCTTGTCAGCCGCGTCGAGCGCTCGATGGACCAGCAGGGCAACGCCTTCTCGCTGTTCCAGACCGCCATCTCGCTGGAAAACCGGGTGCGCAACCGCACCGAGGAATTGCACGCGACGCTACGCCGGCTCGAGCAATCGAACATCGAGCTCAGCGCGGCGAAGGAAAACGCCGAACTGGCGAACCTCTCCAAGACCAGGTTCCTCGCCGCCGCCAGCCACGACGTGCTGCAGCCGCTCAACGCCGCGCATCTGTCGGTCTCGGCGCTGGCCGAGGTCCAGACCAGCGAGGAAGGCAGGAAGCTGGTGCGCCAGGTCGAGCGCTCGCTGGAGACGATGGAAGACCTGCTGCGCACGCTGCTCGACATCTCCAAGCTCGACGCCGGCGTGGTGCAGCCTGAGATCGGCGACGTCAGCCTGGAGACGCTGTTTTCCTCGCTGCGCTCGGATTTCCAGCCCGAGGCTGAGAAGAAAGGCCTGTCGCTGAAGTTCCGGCCGGTCAATGTCGTGGTGCGCTCCGACCGCACCCTGCTCAGGCGCATCCTGCAGAACATCCTCTCCAACGCGCTGCGCTACACCCGCTCCGGCGGCGTGCTGGTCGGAACCAGGCATCGCGGCGACACCATCCGCATCGACGTCGCCGACACCGGCTGCGGCATTGCCGAGGACCAGCGCGAAGCGGTGTTCGAGGAGTTCCACCGCGGCACCTCGACACTTGCCGACGGCGGATTGGCCGGCGGGCTGGGGCTGGGCCTCGCCATCGTGCGCCGCATGGCGGCTGCCCTTGGCCACCCCGTCACCTTTTCCTCGAGGGTCGGGCGCGGTACCATCTTCCACATCGACGTGCCGATCGGCATGGCGGCCGCCGAACCGGCGACAGGCATCGCCGACATGGACCGTCCGCGCGGCTACGGCCTCTTCGGCACCAAGGTCCTGCTGGTCGAGAACGACGCCGACGTGCTCTCCGCCATGACCTCGCTGCTCGAACGCTGGCAGTGCCTGGTGCGCGCCGCGACCTCGACCGACGACGCGCTCGATCTTCTGGGCGACACCGATTGGGTGCCCGACATCATCATCGCCGACCAGCATCTCGACGGCGGCGACCTCGGCACCGCCACCATAGCCGAAGTCCGCGACTATCTCGGCCGTTCGGTGCCGGCGCTGATCGTCACCGCCGATGGGTCAGAGCACGTCGCCAAGGCGACCCGCGCCGCCGGCATCGAGCTGATGCGCAAGCCGCTGAAGCCTGCGCAGCTAAGAGCGCTGCTGGCGCATTTGCTGGCTTAGAACTGCCCCTCAAAACCCCGCCTGATCCCGAAACAACTCCGCATTATCCAGCTTCGACACCTCGATCACCGCCTGCGTGCGGCTGTAGACATTGAGCTTGCGCAAGATCTCCGAGACATGCGCCTTCACCGTCGTCTCGCCCACCTGCAGCTCGTAGGCGATCTGCTTGTTGAGCATGCCCTGGCGCAGCATCTGCAGCACCCTGAGCTGCTGCGGCGTCAGCCTCGCCAGGCGCTGCACCATATCGGCGCGGTCGGTGCTGTCGGGGTCGGGCGGCTGGCCCTCGTAATTTTCCGGCACATAGACGGCGCCGTCCATCACCGAGCGGATGGCGGCGGCGAGATCGCTCTTCCTGGCCGATTTCGGGATGAAGCCGGCCGCGCCGTAGGACAACGCCTCCGAAATGATCTTCGGTTCCTCATAGCCTGAGACAATCACCACCGGCAGCCGCGGGTAGCGGGTCCTCAGCTGCAACAGCCCCTCGAAGCCATGCACGTCGGGCATGCTCAAATCGAGCATCGCAAGATCGAACGGCTTGGCGTCGGCGAGGAGTTCGATGGCCTCCGTGATCGAGCGCGCCTCGACCGTGTCGACGTCCGGATAGGCCATCTGCACAGCGCTGTGCAGCGCCTCGCGAAACAGCGGGTGGTCGTCGATGATCAGGAAGCGGGCGCGGTCGCTGACGGAGCTCATTGCACGGGTTCAGGCATCGGTTCGGTTTCGGCCGGTACAGGATAGTCCGGTGACCATGGCCAGATTATTGGCAAATAGTATATCGCCCAATGGTACAGGGCCCCAATGGCACAGGGCACTGCCATTGGAACGACAGGCCGATGTGCGCGGGAGCGTCCTCAGTCTTGCCCGGCCGTCGAAATCGGCCGAAGGTGCGCACGATTCATGCCAACACAGAGACAGCCCATGCCAGAATTCATCCTTCCGCCGCCAGCAACCGCCTCGGTCGCTATT
>NZ_RZRY01000207.1:0-9307 GCF_003998035.1 Mesorhizobium sp. M2A.F.Ca.ET.039.01.1.1
CTTCCGGATCGACGCCGACGGCATGATCGAGACGCATCCGATGAAGGGCACCGCGCCGCGCGGCGCGACCAAGGCCGAGGATGCCCGGCTGAAAGCCTTCCTGCGCAACGACGAGAAGAACCAGGCCGAGAACCGGATGATCGTCGATTTGCTGCGCAACGACATCTCGCTGATCAGCGAGGTCGGCACACTGGAGGTGCCGGAACTGTTCCGCATCGAGACCTATCCGACGGTGCACCAGATGGTGAGCCGTGTGCGGGCGAAGCTGCTGCCCGATATCGGCATCCGCCAGGTCTTCGCCGCGCTGTTTCCTTGCGGCTCGATCACCGGCGCGCCGAAAATCCGCGCCATGGAAATCCTGCACGAGCTGGAAGACGCGCCGCGCGACGTCTATTGCGGCGCCATCGGCTGGATCGCGCCGGCCGGCAGGATGCGTTTTTCGGTGGCGATCCGCACCATCTCGCTCTTTGCCGACGGCGAGGCCGTCTACAATGTCGGCGGCGGCGTCGTCTTCGATTCCACAGCCGAGGAGGAGTATCGGGAGTGTCTGTTGAAAGCGCGCTTCGCGACGGGAACGGTGCCGGCTTCGAGCTGATCGAGACCATGCGCTGGGAGCCGGGTTCAGGCTTCCTGCGCTTCGAGCGCCATCTCGCCAGGCTTTATGCGTCCGCCGCCGAGCTCGGCTTCGCCTGCGATCCCGAACGGATCGGCGAAGTGCTGTCGAACACCGTCAACGGACACGGGATTGCCTTGCGCGTGCGCCTTGCCTTGCGGCGCAATGGCGAAGCGACGGCTGCCGCTCAAGCCTATGAACCGCTGCCCGTGGACAAGGTCTGGCGGCTGCAGTTGGCGCGGATCCGTCTCGATTCCACCAACACGATGCTGCGCCACAAGACCAGCCTGCGTCAGGTCTACACGCATGCCCGCGCGGAATATCTCGCCACGCGCGCCGACGAAGTGCTTTTAGCCAACGAGCGCGGCGAGATCTGTGAGGGCACGATCACCAATCTCTTCGCCGATTTGGGCAACGGTCCGCTCGCCACGCCCCGCCTCGACTGCGGCCTTTTGCCTGGAATATTGCGCGGCGAGCTTCTGGACGAAGGCCGCGCCGTGGAAGCGATCTACAGCTTCGACGACCTGAAGGCGGCGAAGGCGATCTTCGTCGGCAACTCGCTGCGCGGACTGATCCCGGCGCGGCTTGGCTGACCACGCTGGAGACACAAACTGGATAACACCCAAACAGGCATCCGCCACCCGACCCATACACCCTATGACGGGTCCTCGAAGCTCTTCAGCATCGGGCTGAAGCCGCTCGACTTCGACCGCTGGATCGAGGTCGACGAGTTCCTGCTGCCCCATCTCGCCGAAAAGCAGCGGCTCTACGCGGAAATTCCGGAAAGGGTCTTTGTCGAGGAAGACTGCACCCGTGACGCTCAGCGCGAAGTGCTCGACCTGCTCGTCGCCCATCTCGAAGCCGCGCATCCCGTAACCCACCACCGCAACGGAGCCGACGTCGAGCCGGTCGGGTTCGAGGGTATGACCGACCGGCTGCCTCCTGCCTTGCGCGAGGCACCGCTGGCAAGGGCCTCGCTGCTTGTCCAGGAAGACCTGATCCTGATGCGCCGCGACGAACGCGGCTGGCGGTTGGCTGCCGGCTCGCTATGCTTCCCTTCATCGTGGTCGCTGCGGGAAAAATTCGGCAAGCCGCTGCAGGAGATCCACGAACCGGTGCCCGGCTTCGGACCAGGCACTCGGCCGGCTGAGCTCATCAACCGCATGTTCGACGGCCTGCAGGGCCAGGCGGTCGAGCGCTTCAACTGGTCGATCCAGGCCGATGACAGGCTCTACCATCCGCTTTCCAATGTCGAGCGCATCGACCGCGCCACGAACCGCCCGAGCCGCTTTCCGGACGGCGACGTCAACGCCCACGCCTTCATCCGCGTCGAACGCCAGACGCTGCGCAAGCTTCCAGTGTCGCGCGACATCCTCTTCACCATCCGCATCCACCTCGATCCGCTCAAGCTGCTCGCTGACCATCCGGACCGGGCGACATTGGCGGCCTCCTTCGCGGAGCAGCTCCTGGCCCTCGACCAGCAACAGCTCGACTACAAGGGCCTGACTGCCGACCGCGACCGGCTGGTTGCACTCCTCGGCCGCATGGCCGGATCGGCTTAACCACACGCCCAGAACGGCCTAGCCGGCGGTTGGCGCTTTTCGCTGGTTTATGACAATGATCTGTGGTGTAGCGCTTGGCCGTCGGGCCAAAGGCGCCCGGTTTTGCGCGTGTTTGAAGGAGTGTGCGAAAAAATGGCGAATGAAAACTGGCCCGTTTACGGTGAAATCACCGGTCCCGTCGTGATGATCGGCTTCGGCTCGATCGGGCGGGGAACGCTGCCGCTGATCGAACGCCATTTCAAGTTCGACAAGTCGCGCATGACGGTCATCGACCCTCTCGACACCGACCGCAAGCTGCTTGACGAGCGCGGCATCGCCTTCATGCAGGACGCTGTGACCGAGAAGAATTACAAGAAGCTGCTGACGCCGCTTCTGACCAATGGCGGCGGCCAGGGCTTTTGCGTCAACCTGTCGGTCGACACCGGTTCGGTCGACCTGATGAAATTGTGCCGCAAGCTCGGCGTGCTTTACATCGACACCGTCGTCGAGCCGTGGCTGGGCTTCTATTTCGACGCCGAGGCCGACAATGCCAGCCGCACCAACTACGCGCTGCGCGAGGCGATGATCAAGGAAAAGCAGGACAAGCCCGGCGGCCCGACGGCGGTCTCCACCTGCGGCGCCAATCCCGGCATGGTCTCGTGGTTCGTCAAGAAGGCGCTGGTCAACCTCGCCACCGATCTCGGGCTCGAGTTTTCGGAGCCCGCCCAGGAAGATCGCGAGGGCTGGGCCAGGCTGATGAAGAAGGCCGGCGTCAAGGGTATCCACATCGCCGAGCGCGACACCCAGCGCACCAAGAAGCCAAAGCCGATGAACGTGTTCTGGAACACCTGGTCGGTCGAAGGCTTCATCTCGGAGGGCCTGCAGCCGGCCGAGCTCGGCTGGGGCACGCATGAAAACTGGATGCCGAAGAATGGCAAGAAGCACAAGCACGGCTCCAAGGCGGCGATCTATCTGGAGCAGCCCGGCGCCAACACGCGCGTTCGCAGCTGGTGCCCGACGCCGGGCGCGCAATACGGCCTGCTGGTGACCCATAACGAGTCGATCTCGATCGCCGACTTCTTCACCGTGCGCTCGAAGAAGGGCAAGGTCCAATACCGTCCGACCTGCCATTACGCCTATCATCCCTGCAACGACGCCTTGCTGTCGCTGGACGAGATGTTCGGCGCCGCCGGCAAGCCGCAGCCGGTCCACCACGTGCTGGACGAGAACGAGCTGGTCGACGGCGTCGACGAGCTCGGCGTGCTGCTCTACGGCCACGACAAGAACGCCTACTGGTACGGTTCGCAGTTGTCGCTGGCCGAGGCGCGCAAGCTCGCCCCTTACCAGAACGCCACCGGCCTGCAGGTCACCTCGGCGGTGCTCGCCGGCATGGTCTGGGCGCTTGAGAACCCGGCGGCCGGCATCGTGGAAGCCGACGAGATGGACTACCGGCGCTGCCTCGAAGTGCAGTCGCCTTATCTCGAGCCGGTCAGGGGCTACTATACCGACTGGACTCCTCTGGACAACCGCCCGGGCCTCTTCCCGGAGGACCTGGACAAGGACGACCCGTGGCAGTTCCGCAACATTCTGGTCCGATAGAGCCGGGACTGACCAGTGGCAGCGCCTTGCAATCGCCCGGAAATCGGGCGATTGAGAGGGTGCGGACTGAGGAGAGGATTTTCAAGAATGACCATTGCGCGCAAACTGCTTTCGGCAGGCGCCGCGGCAAGCCTGCTGGCTGCGGCCGCCTGCACCACCACCGGCCCATCGGAACCACCGGGCGCAGCTGCGCCGAAGGGCGTCGAGGGCAACTGGATCGACGCCAAGGGCACCGGCCTGTCGACCTTCGCGGCTGGCAGCTTCACCACCGTTGCCACTGACACCGGCCAGAAGCTGTCGGAAGGCAGCTACACCTTGACCGGACCGACCTCGGTCGAGATCCACGGCACCTCGCTGATCCGCCAGACGCCGGTCAGCTTCAACTGCCTGATGGTCTCGATCAGCCAGCTCAACTGCACCAGCGCCAGCGGCCAGAATTTCGTGCTGACGCGCCGGGCCTGAGGCTCGCAGACATCCATCCAAAAAGGACGGCGGCGCAAACCGCCGTCCTTTTTTGTGCCGGCAAACATCTCCCCGATTTGTGCTTGCATCGGCCGGGACCCGATGTGAACATGACCCGAGGCTGACTGTTATTTTCCAGTCAAGCGAAGGCGTTAAGCACTGTCGAAGTCAGCTTATCCGGGAGACGAAGATGAAGAAGATTGCCGCCATCCTAGCCCTTTCCGCTTCGACGCTTGGCCTGTCGGCCGGCGTGTCCTTTGCCGACTACACGCTGAACATCCTGCATTTCAACGACTGGCACAGCCGCATCGAAGGCAACAACAAATACGAGTCGACCTGTTCCGCCGAAGAGGAGACCAAGGGCGAATGCATCGGCGGCGCCGGCCGGCTGATCACCGCGATCGCTGGGGAGCGCAAGAAGCTCGAAGGGCAGAACGTGCTGCTGCTCAATGCCGGCGACAGCTTCCAGGGCTCGCTCTTCTACACCACTTACAAGGGTGCAGTAGAGGAGGAGTTCCTCAACCAGATCAAGCCCGACGCGGTGACGCTCGGCAACCACGAATTCGACGACGGCGAGACAGCACTGGTGCCTTACCTCGACAAGGCTAAGTTTCCGATCGTCAGCGCGAATGTCATGCCCAACGACAAGTCCGGCGCGTCGGGCAAGATCAAGTCCTCGATCGTCGTCGAGGTCGGCGGCCAGAAGATCGGCATCATCGGCGCCGTCACCAACGACACGCCGGAACTCGCCTCGCCCGGCCCGAACATCGCCATCGCCGATGACGTCAAATCGATCACGGCCGACGTCGAGAAGCTCAAGGCGCAAGGCATCAACAAGATCATCGCGGTCACCCACATCGGCTACAGGCGAGAACGCGACGTGATCGCCAAGATCCCGGGGATCGACGTGGTGGTCGGCGGCCACAGCCACACGCTCCTGTCCAACACCGACCCGAAGGCCGAAGGCCCCTACCCGACCATGGTCGATAACCCGGACGGTTCCAAGGTGCCGGTGGTGCAGGCGGCGTCCTATTCGAAATATCTCGGCGAGTTCAAGGTCGTGTTCGACGACAACGGCGTGGTCAAGGAAGCCAGCGGCGCCCCGATCTATCTCGACAAGTCGATCACGCCCGATCCCACTGTCCTTGCCCGCATCAAGGAGCTCGGCGCGCCGATCGAGGCGCTGAAGAACAAGGAAGTGGCCGAGACCACCAAGGCGATCGATGGCAGCCGCGAGAATTGCCGCGCGCGCGAATGCGAGATGGGCAATCTCGTCTCCGACGCCATTCTCGACCGCACCAAGGGTCAGGGCGTCGAGATCGTCATCTCGAACGGCGGCGGCCTGCGCGCCTCGATCGACCAGGGCACGGTGACGATGGGCGAGGTGCTGACCGTGCTGCCGTTCCAGAACACGCTGGCGACCTTCAAGATTTCGGGCAAGGACCTGGTCGCGGGCCTCGAAAGCGGCCTCAGCCAGGTCGAGGACGGCGCCGGCCGCTTCCCGCAGGTCGCAGGGCTGAAATATTCCTTCGACAAGTCGGTCGCGCCCAATGCCGGCCGCGTCAAATCGGTCGAAGTGATGGAGAACGGCGCCTGGGCGCCGATCAATCCCGACAAGCAATATCTGGTCGCCACCAACAACTATGTCCGCCAGGGCGGCGACGGCTACAAGGTCTTCGCCGAGGGGGCCAAGGACGCCTATGACTACGGCCCCGGCCTGGAGCAGGTCGTGGCCGACTATCTCGGCGCGCATCGGCCCTACACGCCCAAGCTCGACGGCCGCATCACCGAGATCGCGGCGCCGACGGCGGCGGCTGAGCCGGCCAAGCCCGCGGAACCGCCTGCTGAAACCGCTCCGGCGAACGCCGAGCCTGCCATGCCGGCTATGCCTTCCGGCTCCAGCGACATTGCCGGCACACCTCCGGCCGTTCCGGCTGAAACCGCTCCGGCGGCTCCCGCCGAGACCGCGAAGCCGGCTGAGACGGCGCCGGCGGCGGAACCGGCAAAGCCTGCCGAGGCCGTCCCGGCATCGCCTGCTCCCGCCGCCGAGCCGGCCAAGCCCGCTGAAACCAAGCCGGCGGACACCAGCCATACCATCGCCGCCGGCGATACCTATTGGGACCTGGCCAGGAAAGCCTATGGCGACGCCACCAAGTGGAAGCTCATCTCCGAGGCCAACAAGGACTTCAAGCCGCGTCGCCTGCCGCTTGGCGCGACGCTGACCATTCCGCCGGCGGCGAAGTAAGCGGCAGCCCGGAATTCGTGGCACCCGCCCGGAAACGGGCGGGTGTTCCTTTTCCGGTGCCAAACACGGTAAGGTGCGGCCAGACGCAGCATTGAAAACCGGCAGGGCATCGCTAGTTTCCGCGGCGCTACCGGAGACCGTTGATGACGCTTGCCAGCCCCACCGATGTCAAGACCGCGAAGACCGCTGGTCCGCTGCCTGCCGGCCACCCGGCGGTGAAGCAGGGCAAGGTCGGCGTCATGCTGATCAATCTCGGCACACCCGACGGAATCGAATTCGCGCCGATGTGGCGGTATCTCAGGGAATTCCTCTCCGACCCGCGCGTCATCGAGCTCAACAAGGCGATCTGGTACCCGATCCTTTACGGCCTGGTTTTGACGACCCGGCCGAAAAAGTCCGGCGCCAACTATGCCCGAATCTGGAACCGGGAGAAGAACGAGTCGCCGCTGCGCACTTTCACCCGTTCCCAGGCAGAGAAGCTCGCCAGTGCCCTCGCCGATCAGTCGAACGTCGTGGTCGACTGGGCGATGCGCTACGGCAATCCTTCGACCGCAAGCATCGCGCAAAAACTGGTCGAGCAGGGCTGCGACCGTATCCTGTCCTTCCCGGTATATCCGCAATATTCGGCAACGACGACGGCGACCGCCAACGACCAGTTGTTCCGCGCGCTGATGAAGATCAGAAACGCGCCGGCGATCCGCAGCGTGCCGCCCTATTACGATGAACCGGTCTACATCGAGGCTCTCGCTCACTCGATCGAGCGGCATCTTGAGACGTTGGACTTCAAGCCCGAGGTCGTTATCGCGTCCTATCACGGCATCCCGAAGCCGTATTTCGAGAAGGGCGACCCCTACCATTGCCACTGTCTCAAGACGACGCGGCTGCTGCGGGAAAGGCTCGGCTGGGACGAGAAGAAGCTCATCACCACCTTCCAATCGCGTTTCGGCGCGCAGGAATGGCTGCAGCCCTACACCGATGTCACGGTCGAGAAACTGGCCAAGGACGGCGTGAAATCCATCGCCGTCGTCAATCCGGGCTTCTCCGTCGACTGCATCGAGACCCTGGACGAGATCGGCCGCGAGGCGGCCGAAACCTTCCATCACGCCGGCGGCAAGAACTTCGCCCATATCCCCTGCCTCAATGATAGCGCCGAGGGCATGGCGGTCATCGAGGCGCTGGTCCGGCGCGAGCTTTCCGGCTGGGTGTGACCGGCTTCACCGACAGACTCGAAACGGTGCGCAAAACCCGCCGCTAACCGATATCCGAGCATGATGCCGAAAAGTGTGAGCGGTTTTCGGATCACATCATGCTCTTTCTATTGACCCAGAGCCGGATGATTTCAGGTCGATCCGGCCTGAAATCATCCGGCTCTGGCGATCACCTGATTGTAACGTTGCGGAAACACACTTAAGTGATTCCGTGAGGTCGCCGCCTTTGAGGGAGAAGCGAAATGGGCTTTAGCGGTTTCGATATTGCCATCATTGTTCTTGTTTTCCTGGTCATCATTCTGCTTTTCAAGGGCATCAGGACGGTGCCGCAAGGCTACAACTACACGGTGGAGCGCTTCGGCCGTTACACCAAGACGCTGACACCCGGCCTCAACATCATCAACCCGATCTTCGAGCGCGTCGGCGCCAAGATGAACATGATGGAGCAGGTGCTCGACGTCCCGACGCAGGAGATCATCACCCGCGACAATGCCATCGTCGGGGTCGACGGCGTCGCCTTCTACCAGGTGCTGAACGCCGCCCAGGCGGCCTATCAGGTCGCAGGTCTCCAGAACGCCATCCTCAACCTCACCATGACCAACATCCGTACCGTCATGGGCTCGATGGACCTCGACGAATTGCTTTCCAATCGCGACGCGATCAACGAGCGCCTCCTGCGCGTCGTGGACGAGGCGGCGCATCCGTGGGGCATCAAGATCACCCGCGTCGAGATCAAGGACATCAACCCGCCAGCCAATCTCGTGGAATCGATGGGCCGCCAGATGATGGCCGAGCGCGACAAGCGCGCCCAGATCCTGGCCGCCGAAGGCCTCAAGCAATCGCAGATCCTTGAAGCCGAGGGCCGCAGGGAAGCCGCTTTTCGCGACGCCGAGGCGCGCGAGCGCTCGGCTGAGGCCGAAGCGAAGGCGACGCAGGTCGTGTCGGAAGCCATCGCCAAGGGCGATGTGCAGGCGATCAACTACTTCGTCGCGCAGAAATACACCGAGGCCTTGGCCAAGATCGGTTCGTCGAGCAACAACAAGATCGTGCTGATGCCGTTCGAGGCCTCGTCGCTGATCGGTTCGCTCGGCGGCATCGGCGAGATCGCCCGCGAAGTCTTCAAGGGCGATACCCCATCGGGCACGCCGCGCCAGGGTTCGCGCCCGCCGATCGTGCGGCAGACCGACGGCTGATCATCTAACTCTGTGGGAGACCGTCAATGATCGACCGCATCGTTTCGGAACTCGGCCCGTGGAACTGGATGGTTCTCGGCATCGTGCTCCTGGTGATGGAAGTCGTGGCGCCAGGCGTGTTCATGCTGTGGATCGGCATCGCGGCGCTGATCGTCGGCGCGGTGTCGCTGGCGATCTGGGACGCGGCGTTCTGGACCTGGCAGGTCCAGGTCCTGGCCTTCCTCGTGCTGGCCGTGATCTCCGCCTATGTCGGTCGGCAGATCGCCGTCAGCCGGCAAGGCAGCGTCGACCAGCCGCTGCTCAACCGCCGCGGCGCGCAGATGGTCGGCCGCACGGCAACGTTGGCCGAGCCGGATGCGGCCGCGGCCGTTCTTGATCGGCTCGGCGACACGCTGTGGCGCGTCTCCGGTCCCGACCTGCCGGTCGGCGCGCAGGTGCGCGTGACC
>NZ_RZRY01000208.1:0-9209 GCF_003998035.1 Mesorhizobium sp. M2A.F.Ca.ET.039.01.1.1
ATCGAAGACCTCCGAAGGGTCGCCAGTGGAGCGCACGACCATGGAAATCGGCAGGCCGCCGCCGGAACCGGGCAGCGTCGGCGGCGCGAAGACGAAGGCCTGAACGCCGGCGACCTTGGCGAGCCGTGCGGTGATGTCGGCCTGCAGTTCCTTCGAATTGCGCTTGCGGTCGGCCCAGTCCTTGAAGGCGAAGCCGACAAAGGCGCTGTTGGTGGCGCCGCCGAAGGCGACGGCCGAGAACTGCGCCCGGGTCTCGGGGATGTCCCTCACCAGGCCGAGCATCTGGTTGACATAGGTCTCGGTGTAGTCCGAGGTCGCATAGCGCGGCGCGGTCACCAGAGAGAGCAGGAAGCCCTGGTCTTCTTCGGGCGCCAGTTCGGTCGAGGTCTTGGTGAACATGAAGCCGGTGAGGGCGACAAGCGCCACGACGATGATCAGCGTCACCGGCCGGTTCCGGAGCGAGGCGGTGACGGCCCGTTCATAGAAGCGCTCGACGCGGCTGAATGTACCATCGACGATGCGCTGGAAGCGTCCGTGCTGGCCAGCCTTCAGCAAACGCGCCGACATCATCGGCGTGATCGTCATGGCGATCAGGCCCGACAGCACCACAGAGCCGGCCAGCGTCACCGCGAATTCGCGGAACAGCGCGCCGGTCAGGCCTCCGGTGAAGGCAAGTGGGGCGAACACGGCGGCCAGCGTGATGGTCATCGCCACGATGGCCGTCGCGATCTCGCGCATGCCGTTGAAGGCCGCCTGCATCGGCGACATGTGGTCCTCTTCCATGTGGCGGTGGATGTTTTCCACCACCACGATGGCGTCGTCGACGACGAGGCCGATCGCCAGCACCATGGCAAGCAGCGACAGAAGGTTGATCGAGTAGCCGACCGCAAACAGGATGAAGCAGACGCCGATCAGCGACAGGGGGATGGTCACGATCGGCATCATCACCGAGCGGAACGAGCCGAGGAACAGAAGGATCACCACGATGACGATGGCGACAGCCTCGCCGATGGTCTTGAACACTTCCTCGATCGAGGCGCTGATCTGGCCGGTGGCGTCGTAGACGACCTCGATCGTCATGCCTTTCGGCAGCGTTTCCTGAATCACCGGCACGAGCTTGGTGACCGCGGCCGCAGTCGTCAGCGGGTTGGCGGCCGGCGTCGGGAAGATGGCGAGGAAGGTTCCCGGCTTGCCGTTGAAGCTCACCCTGGTGTCGGTGCTGGCCGCGCCGAGCTCGACACGCGCGACATCGCGCAGGCGCACAACCTCGCCGTTCGTCGAGCGGATCGGGAGCTGGGCGAAGGCCTCCGGCGTCTGCAGGGTCGAATGCACGGTGATCGAGGAGACCACATACTCGTTCTGGGTGTTGCCGGGCGCCGACAGGAAATTCGAGTTGTTGATGGCGGTCAGCACGTCAACCGCCGTGGCGCCGCGCGCGGCGAGCCGGATCGGGTCGATCCAGATGCGCATGGAATATTCCTGGGCGCCGAAGATCTGGACGTCGGCGACGCCTTCCACGGTCGAAATGCGGGGCCGAATGACGCGCTCGATATACTCAGTGAGCTGCTCCTTCGTCATGTTCGGGTTCTGCATCGAGATGTACATCATCGCGAACTGCTGCCCGGTGCCCTTGACGATGACCGGATCCTTGGAGGCGTCCGGCAAGGTGCCGCGCACGCCCTGGACCTTGGACAGCACCTCGGCGAGCGCGACGTCCGGATTGGAGCCGAGCTTCATCTGCACCGTGACCGTGCTCGAGGACGGACGGCTGGACGAGGTGACGTAGTCGATGTTTTCGGTCGAGGCGACGGCGCGCGCGATCGGCGCCGAGATGAAGCCCTGGATGAGGTCGGCGCTGGCGCCCGGATAGGCCGTGGTGATCGTGATCGCCGTCTCGTCAACCTTGGGATACTGGCGGATCGACAGGCCGAAGATGCCCTGGAAGCCCAGCAGCAGGATCATGCAGGCCAGCACCGTCGACAAGACGGGCCGGCGAATGAAGAGGTCGGAAAAGCTCATTGCTGAACCTCTTTGTTCGCCGATTTGCTGGGGTCGATAGTGTTGTCGACAGCAACCGACATGCCGTTGAAGAGCCGGTTCTGGCCGGCGGTGACGACCTGGTCGCCGTCCTTGAGGCCCTCGACGATCTCGACCATGCCGTTGTTGCGGCGGCCGAGCTTCACGAAGATCTGCGAGATGGTGAACGCCTGCTGCTGCGCGGCATCGGCCGGCTTGGCGTCAGCCGGCTTCGTGGCGTTGTCGGCGGGTTTGGACGCGTCCGCCTGCGGCTTGGCGGCATCGGCGGTGGCCTTCTGCTCGTCCGGCTTTGCCGGCGCGGCAGCGGCGCCCTCCGCCGGCTTTGCCGGCACAACCACGAAGACATAATCGCCGTAGAGGCTCGTCGTCACCGCGGTTTGCGGCACGGAGATGACATTGTCTTCCTGCGGCAGCTCGACACGGATCTGGACGAACTGGCCAGGCGTCAGCTTGCCTTCCGGATTGGCGACCTCGCCGCGGATCGAAACCAGCCGGCTTGCCGGATCGATCTTGGGATCGATGCCGCGGATGGAGCCGGCAAACGACATGTCCGCAAGGCTGCTGCCGAGCTTGACGGTCTGGCCGATCTTGAGCAGCGGCAGCTGCTGTTCGGGAACCGTGAAGTCGACCCGCATCGTGTCCAGATCCTGGATCGTCACCACCGAATTGCCGGGGGCCAGATATTGGCCGATATCGATCTTCGGGATGCCGACCGTGCCGCCGAAGGGCGCGGACAATTGCTTCTGGTCGAGCACCGCCTGCAGCTTGTTCACCTGTGCCGCCGAGGCATCCGCGGCGGCGCGCGCGGCGTCGAGCGTCGCGTCCGTGCCGACGCCGCGCCGCTGCAATTCGATCGCGCGGGTCAGCGCCGCCTGGTCGGAGGCGGCCTGCGCCTTCTGCGCCACCAGATCAGCCTTCTCGACCGCGTCGTCCAGCTGCAGGAGCACCGCGTCGGTGGCGACCTTCTGGTTGGCGTGGAAGAGGATGTTCTTGACGATGCCGCTCGTTTCGACGGTAAGGTCGACGCCGCGCACGGCATTGACGGTGCCGATGGCCTCGACGCCCGGCGTCCATTCCGAAGGCTTGACGACCACTGTCGAGACCGTGGCGGCCGGCGGCTTCATGGTGGCGAAATACTGCTTGATGCCGGCATCGCGCATGAAGTTGAAACCAACGATGCCGACGCAGACGAGAGCGAGCAGAATCAGGAACACAGCGATGGTGAAAAAGCGCTTCACGGACAGTCCCCTCGAGTCGGCAACCGGCAAACAATCGATGCCGGGATATCGACAACAGGTCCCGACTTCAAACGGCGCCTTACTGTACCGGCTGGACGGTCTTGTCAATTCCGCCTAAGCTAATATAGGGGAGGCGTGATGAGAGCACCCAGGGCAAACTCACGCGAAAAGATACTTGCCGCCGCCGCCGACGTGGCGCGCGAAGCAGGCCCGGGAAGCTTGTCGCTCGAGGCAGTCGCCAGCCGCGCCGGGGTGTCGAAGGGCGGCTTGCTTTACAACTTCCCGACCAAGGCCAAGCTGATGCAGGGCCTTGTCGAAAGCTATCTCCGCGACTTCCAGACGGCGTTGGAAGCACGCACCGCCGAGGCCAGGCACGAAAGCGCCCTCTCGGCCTATATCAAGCTGTCGGCCGACGACTGCGAGCGACCGAAACCCTCGGCCTCCTGGATTTTCTCGGCGATCGCCGAAGATCCCGATTTCCTGGCGCCGATAAAGGCCTTCAAGCACCAACTGCTCGAACGGTTGAAGGAAGAGACCAGCGATCTCGGCTCGCTGCTGGTCTGCTTTCTCGCCATCGAGGGGATGCGCAGCATGAACCTTTTCGATTCCGATGTGCTTTCCGAAGACGAGCATAAGCTTCTGGTGGCCTCGCTCCTGAAGATAGCCGGATAGGTGGCCTGCCGGCCAAGGCGTCACACCAGCTTCATCCTAGGGACATAGCGTCCTTCCCGGTTCTTTGCTGCAATGCAAATGGAGTGGGACAATGGTGGACGTAGTTTCAAGTGAGGCGGGGATCCCGAGACCGGATCATCCCTTGGAGCAATCGGGCGGGGCGAAATGGTTTCTGCCGGCTTTCGGCGTGCTGGTGCTCGTCGGCATCATCTATGTCGGCTACGCGCTCAGCCAGGATCTGGCGATCGCCAAGACGGTACCGTGGATCCTGCTCGGCATAGCGCTTCTGATTGCGCTGGGCTTCGAATTCGTCAACGGCTTCCACGACACCGCCAACGCCGTCGCCACCGTCATCTACACGCGGTCGCTGCCGGCCGAATTCGCCGTCATGTGGTCCGGCGTCTTCAACTTCCTCGGCGTCTTGACCTCGAGCGGCGCCGTGGCGTTCGGCATCCTGTCGCTGCTGCCGGTCGAGCTCATCCTGCAGGTCGGCTCGTCATCCGGCTTCGCTATGGTGTTCGCCCTTCTGGTCGCCGCCATCCTGTGGAACCTGGGCACGTGGTTCCTCGGCCTGCCGGCTTCGAGCTCGCACACCATGGTCGGTTCGATCATCGGCGTCGGCCTCGCCAACCAGTTCATGGCTCCGGCAGGAAGCGCCACCAGCGGCGTCGATTGGGGGCAGGCGACCAATGTCGGCACCACCCTGCTGGTCTCGCCGATCGTTGGGTTCTTCGCCGCCGCGGTGCTGCTCTATGCGATGAAGCTCCTGGTGCGTAATCCTGCCCTCTACGAAGCGCCGAAGGGCAAAACGCCGCCGCCATGGTGGATCCGCGCGCTGCTGATCTTCACCTGCACCGGCGTCAGCTTCGCGCATGGCTCCAATGACGGCCAGAAGGGCATGGGCCTGATCATGCTGATCCTGATCGGCGTGGTGCCGACCGCCTATGCGCTCAACCGCACGCCCGACATCAACTATCTCGACGCCTATAAGTCGGCGTCCGTCGCCGTCGAGCAGGCGCTGGGCAAATATGTCAAGCCGGGGGTCACCGTCGCGGATGCCAATGCCGCAAAGGCCGCCGTGCAGGAAGCTGTGCGCAGCAAGTCGTGGAACGACCAGACGACGCTCGCACTGCAGACCTACATCCACAGCACGACCGCCGGGCTGCAGCCCTACGCCACCGTGGACAACGTTCCGACCGACCTGGTCAGCAACGCGCGCAACGACATCTACCTGATCGGCGAGGCGCTGAAGCTGATTGACAAGAAGAAGCTGCTGCCTATGCAGGACGCCGACCTGAAGGCGGTCACCGACTATCACAAGGCGGTCGACAACGCGACGAAGTTCATCCCGCTGTGGGTGAAGATCGCCGTGGCGCTGGCGCTTGGGCTCGGCACCATGGTCGGCTGGAAGCGCATCGTCGTCACCGTCGGCGAGAAGATCGGCAAGAGCCACCTGACCTATGGCCAGGGCGCCGCCGCCGAGCTGGTCGCGATGGTCACCATCGGCATGGCCGACCGTCTCGGCCTGCCGGTGTCGACCACCCATGTGCTGTCGTCCGGCGTCGCCGGCACGATGGCGGCCAACGGCTCCGGCCTGCAGTGGTCGACCGTGCGCAATCTTCTGCTGGCCTGGGTGCTCACGCTGCCCTGCTCGATCGCGCTCGCCTTCGTGCTGTTCGTGATCTTCCGCCACGTTTTCTGAGTCTAGCGCAAAGAGTTCAAAAAGGCAGCGCCGGTCGCCGGCGCTGCCTTTTTTGTTTGGGCAAAACCCATGTTCGGGACACGAGTCGCGAGGGATGTATTTGCTGCGTCGAAATAGCGCTCGGAGATAGCCGAGGCGCCCCTCATGTCGTCATTCCATGGCGGAGCAAGGAGCGAAGCGACGCGGCGCAGACCATAGAATCCATTCCGTTACCTATGAGCGTCACGGCGGTCAGAAAGATCTTTGTTCTGCGCCGTCTTTACCCTTCGCGCCAAGCCACGGAATGGATCCTCGGGTCTTCGCGACGCCGCTTCGCGGCTGCTCCGCCCGTGGATGACGACGCGAGGCAGAGTTTCGACAGTCTCGTAGGGCCGATCCGCTCGATCGAACGACTGGGTTCTCGCGGCCAACAGATACGATGCCGCTGAAAGCCGCAGCGCAGGGCTGATCAGGTCGGGTCTTCGCGATGCAGGTCGTGGATGGTGACGCCTTCGGCATTGTCGGGCAGCATCAGCCACTTCTTGTGGCGCAGCGTGCGCTCGGTGTCTTCCAGGCCCATCTCCCAGTGCTCGCGCATCGAGGTGCCGGAGAACTCATAGTCCTTGGCGTGGCCTTCATAGCCTTTGTGCTGGTAGATCAGGTGGACGATGTTGACCACGCCGGCGTCGGAATAATCGGCGATCAATTCCCTCTCGCCGTCCTTCAACTGCTCCGGCGGCACGCGCTTCAGCGCGTCAAGCAGCTTCATCTTGAGCGCGTGGATGCGCTGGAAATTGTCGGTGTTCTGGCGCGTGCGGCTGGAATACATGATGTCCTTGTGGCGCGACAGGACGTCGGCCATGCCGCGCGGCAGCACGCCGCGGGCGCTGAACAGATCGACCTGGAAAACCAGCGAGGAGCGGTCCTCCTCCTGGTCGAGCAGATATTGCAGCGGCGTGTTGGAGACGATGCCGCCGTCCCAGTAATACTCGCCCTCGATGCGGATCGAGGGAAAGGCCGGCGGCAGCGCGCCGCTCGCCATGATGTGCTCCGGCCCGATGCGCACCTTGTCGGTGTCGAAATAAACGAAATTGCCGGTCCGGACATTGACCGCACCGACGCTCAACCGCTTCCTGCCGTCGTTCAGCACGTCGAAATCGATCAGGCTTTCCAGCGTGTCCTTGAGCTCGGCGGTGTCGTAGAAGCTGGTGGCGCCGTCTGCCCCGGCCAGCTGGAACCAGGGGTTGGGGCTGCGCGGCTTGAAGAAGCCCGGCTGGCCCATGGCCATGGTCATGAATGACGAGGTCTGGTTGCGGATATCGCGATAGATGTCGCCTTCCGGCGTATAGGCCCAGATCTTGCGGCCCGAGACGGTCTGCCAGAACTGCTCCAGCCGCTGCAGGCGGCGGCTCGGCTCGTTGCCGGCGATGATCGAGGCATTGATGGCACCGATCGAGACGCCGGACAGCCAGGTCGGCTCGCAGCCGGCGTCGGCTAGCGCCTGATAGACGCCGGCCTGATAGGCGCCGAGCGCGCCGCCGCCCTGGAAGACCAGGGCGATGCGGTCGTATTGCGCGGTGATTTCAGCGATGGTGGCGGCGGCCGCCCTGTTGCGGTTGCGCTCAAGCACCGGCTTTCTCCAGCGCCTTCACGCCGGCAGTCGATCGGCCGTGGTCGGCGAGATAATCATGCACGACTTCGCCGAGGCCGAGCGTCAGATCGGCCGTGAAGTGCACGGCCGAAACGATGTCGAGCACAGGCAGCTTGGCCACATCGGCCATGACATGGGGGCGCAGGTCGAGCGCGGCGGGCGCCGTCCAGGCCTCCTTCAGTGTGACGTCGGTGAGATAGTAACGCACCAGCTCGCAGATGCGCGGGCTGCCGTCGACATGCGGAATGATCTTGATCAGGAAATTGGGCGCGGCGAGCGCTGCCAGCACCTGGTCGTGGTCGGCCTCGCGATGCTTGTAGCCCATGGTGCCGGTGGCGCACAGAACGCTGCCATAATGCAGCGTGCCGACCACCACCTCGCCCTCATGCACGATCTTGGGGCTGGCGAGCTTCTTGGGGAAGCCCCAGAGCTCGCGGCCGCCGGCGATCGGCGCGTCGTCGTCGAGATACATGGAATGCACATAGCCGCCATGTTGGCCCTTATAGCGCACCGGGATGACCTGGCCGGTCTCGGTGTAGTCGCCGAAGCCGGTCGAGTCCGGCATGCGGATGAACTCGTATTTGACCAGCGGCTCGTCAATCTCGAGCGGCGCGGGCACGACCGCCTCCAACGCCTCACGCGTGGTGCGGTAGGTGATGATGATGTATTCGCGGTCGAAGAAACGGTAGGGTCCGGGCGGGAAGGAAGGGTTGGTGAGGGGCATCGCGTAGGCGCGCTTCACGACATCGTCGATTTCCAAGCTATTCACCCATCGGTTCAGGAACGACACGCGCTGGACGCGCGGCAGGATATGTTGCACGGCACCATGACAGTGCCATGTCACCCGCATCGAGCGCCAGCTTGGCGGGCATCGGACAGCATCACAACATTGTAATCGCTACGACATATGGTCATGGCATTGTCATCCTGCGGCGCACAAACTATGTGCCCTTGTAGTTCCCTTCCCTCCTGTCGCGAGATCTCCCATGGGTTCCCTGTCTTCGAAGAATGCGCTCGTCACCGGCTCGACCAGCGGCATCGGCCTGGCAATCGCCCGGGCCTTCGCCGCCGAGGGCGCCAACGTCACCATCAACGGCCTGGGCGATGCCGCGGCGATCGAGCAGGAGCGGGCCGGCATCGAAAAGGATTTCGGCGTCAAGTGCCGCTACTCGGACGCCAACATGATGGATGGCGCAGCCGTCACCGCCATGATCCATGAGGCCGAGGAGGCGTTCGGCAGCCTCGACATCCTGGTCAACAATGCCGGCATCCAGCATGTCGCGCCGATCGAGGAATTTCCCGACGACAAGTGGGAGGCCATCATCCGCATCAACCTCCTGGCCGCCTTCTACGCCATCAAGGCGGCGGTGCCGGGCATGAAGGGTCGCAAATGGGGCCGCATCATCAACACGGCCTCGGCGCATGCGCTGGTCGCCTCGCCGTTCAAGTCGGCCTATGTCTCGGCCAAGCACGGCATTGCCGGCCTGACCAAGACGGTGGCGCTGGAACTGGCGCAGGACGGCATCACCGTGAATGCGATCGCGCCCGGCTATGTCTGGACGCCGCTGGTCGAGAAGCAGATCCCCGACACGATGAAGGCGCGCGGCATGACCGAGGAACAGGTCAAGCACGATGTGCTGCTGGCAGCGCAGCCGACCAAGGAATTCGTCACCGTCGAGGAGCTTGCCGCGCTGACGCTTTTCCTGTGCTCGGACGCCGCCAGGGGCATCACCATGGAAAACATCCAGATCACCGGCGGCGCCTTGTGGTAGCGCCGGCGCGCGAGGGTGGCCGGCAGCGCCTCGACACGCGCCGTCGCCGCATTCGCGCCATGCGTTTGTGCCATATGGCTTGCAGGCGCTCATTTGCCCGCGACAACATTTGTCGTTGAGTGCCGCACGATAGGACGGTAAGTTATATTGCACTGCAC
>NZ_RZRY01000209.1:0-9208 GCF_003998035.1 Mesorhizobium sp. M2A.F.Ca.ET.039.01.1.1
GCGCCGAAAGCCGCGATGGACTTGGGCCCCGAGCTGTGGTTGCGTCGGGGTGGTCGAGCGTTTCATCGAGATGCCTGAACGCTCCGGGTATTTGTTCAGACGCAATTCCGGACGGCAAATCGCCTGGTATTTTTCCGGAATGGTTGGGCAGGCCGGATGGGAGACCGGCCAGGGAGGAAGCACGGGCCGTGCAAGGCTGGTTCGTCGTCATCATCGCGATCGCCTATGTGACGCTGCTTTTCGCCATTGCCAGCGTCGGCGACCGGCGCGCGGCCGCCGCGGGGCTCGGCCGGGCGCGGCCGTTCATCTATGCGCTTAGCCTGGCCATCTACTGCACCTCCTGGACCTTCTTCGGCTCGGTCGGCCTTTCCTCCGAGCGCGGCCTCGAATTCCTCGGCATCTATACCGGCCCGGTGCTGGTCTTCGTGTTCGGCTTCCCGCTGCTCAACCGCCTGGTTCGGCTGGCGAAGAGCGAGAAGATCACCTCGATCGCCGACTTCCTCGGCGCCCGCTACGGCAAGAGCTTCACCGTCGCGGCGATCGCGACCTTGATCGCCACGATCGGCGCGGTGCCCTATATCGCGCTGCAGCTCAAGGCGATTTCGGGCTCGGTCAGCCTGATGGTCGAGCACTATACCGGCTCGCCGCCCTCTTTCGATCCGTTCGTCAGCGACATCTCGCTGGTGGTAGCGATGCTTCTGGCGCTGTTCGCGGTGCTGTTCGGCACCCGCCACGCCGATGCCACGGAACATCAGGACGGGCTGGTTCTGGCCGTTGCGGTCGAGACCGTGGTGAAGCTCGCCGCATTCATAGCCATCGGCCTGATGGTCACGTTCCTGATCTTCGGCGGCCCCGGCGACATGTTCGCCAGGCTCGCCGGGAACGGCCAGGTACGCCAGGCGATGAGCTACAACACCTCGCTGGCCACCTGGCTGGTGCTGACGGGCTTGAGCGGCTTTGCCATCCTGATGCTGCCGCGGCAATTCTATGTCACCATCGTGGAGAACCGCAGCGAGGCGGAACTGCGCACGGCGACCTGGCTGTTTCCGCTCTATCTCGTGGCGATCAACCTCTTCGTGCTGCCGATCGCCTTTGCCGGCCTGTCGCTGGTCGGCACCAAGACCAGCAGCGACCTTTATGTCCTGTCGCTGCCGCTGCTCGGCGGCCATGACGTGCTCGCCATGGCCGCCTTCGTCGGCGGCCTGTCGGCGGCGACCGCCATGGTGATCGTCGAGAGCGTCGCGCTGTCGATCATGATCTCCAACGATCTCATCATCCCGCTGTTCGTGCGCCGCGTGATCAAGACCAGCGCCTCGGAGAATGAGGATTGGTCGACACTGATCCTCAACGTACGCCGCGCGTCCATCTTCATCCTGCTGTTCATCGCCTTCCTCTACTACCGCGAGAGCACCAACAGCGCGCGGCTGTCCTCGATCGGGCTGATGTCTTTCGCGGCGATCGCGCAATTCGCGCCGTCGCTGATCGGCGGCCTGATCTGGCGCCGCGCCAACGGCCGGGGCGCCGCGCTCGGCATGGTCGCGGGCATCGCTGTCTGGGGTTACACGCTTCTTCTGCCTTCGCTCGCCGGCCCGGGTTCCGACATCGTCGTCCACGGGCTGTTCGGCTTCGAGGCGCTGAGGCCACAGGCGCTGTTCGGCACCGTCGGCGAGCCGCTGAACCACGGCGTGCTGTGGAGCCTCTCGGTCAACGCCCTGTTTTTCGTGCTGGGGTCCCTGTCGCGCGCGTCGGTGCCGCTGGAGCGCATCCAGGCGGCGATCTTCGTGCCGCGCGAGGCAGGCCCAATGCCAAGCCTCAGGCGCTTCCGCACCGCCGTCACCGTCAATGATCTCAAGGACACGATCTCGCGCTATCTCGGCGTCGAGCGCACGGAGCGCTCCTTCCAGTCCTTCGAGAAGAGCGCAAGCGTCTCGCTCCACGGCAAGGAGCAAGCGAGCATGGATGTCATCCGCTTCTCGGAGCAATTGCTGGCAAGCGCCGTCGGCTCGTCCTCGGCGCGGCTGATCCTGTCGCTGCTGTTCCGCCGCAACGACCACGATTCCAAGGATGCCTTCAAGCTGCTCGACGACGCCACCGAGGCGCTGCAGCACAATCGCGACCTGCTCCAGATCGCCCTCGACCAGATGGAGCAAGGCATCACCGTCTTCGACCGCGATTTCCGGCTGATCTGCTGGAACCGGCAATACCGGCAGCTGTTCGACCTGCCGGACGAGATGGGCCAGGTCGGCGTGTCGCTTGACCGGATCCTGCGCCATCTTGCCGAACGCGGCGATATCCCGGCTGACCAGCGCGTGACGATGCTCAACCGGCTGACCAGCTTCGCCGGGCCATGGCAGATGGAGCTGAAGACCAGCGGACGCATTCTGGAGCTGCGCTCCAACCCGATGCCCGACGGCGGCATCGTCGCCACCTATGCCGACATCTCCGGCCGCGTCGAGCAGGACCTGGCGCTGAAACGGGCCAATGAATCGCTGGAACAGCGGGTCAAGACCCGCACCGTCGAGCTCACCCGGGTCAACGAGGAGCTGGCGCAGGCGCAGATGCTGGCCGAGGAGGCCAATCTCGGCAAGACGCGCTTCCTCGCCGCCGCCGGGCACGACATTCTGCAGCCGCTCAACGCGGCGCGTCTCTATTGCTCGTCGCTGATCGAGAAGGCCGGCAAGGGGCCGGCCGGCAAGGCGGCCATCAACATCGAATCCTCGCTGGAATCGGTCGAAACCATCCTCGGCGCGGTGCTCGACATCTCGCGGCTCGATGCCGGCGCCATGAAGCCCGAGGACACCGCCTTCAGCCTCGGCGGGCTGCTCGGGCAGATCGGCAATGACTTCCGCCCTTTGGCCGCCGAAAAGAAGCTCGAGCTCAAGATCATGCCGTCCTCGCTCGGCGTCATGACCGATCGCAACCTTTTGCGCCGGCTGATCCAGAACCTGGTCTCGAACGCCATCAAATACACGCGCAAGGGCCGCATCCTGGTTGGGGTGCGGCGACGCGGCGAACTGGCCGAAATCCAGGTGATCGACACCGGCATTGGCATCGCCGGCGACAAGCTCAACACTGTCTTCCACGAATTCACACGCCTCGACGAGGGCGTACGCGAGGCAGAAGGCCTTGGCCTGGGGCTCTCCATTGTCGACCGCATCGCGCGGGTGCTGCGACTCGAAATCCGCATTTTCTCCAACCCGGGCAAGGGCACGCGCTTTTCCGTCATCCTGCCGGTCGCGGAGGTCGCGGCGCCGCCGCGCGAAATCGGCAAAGCCCCGGCCCGCTCTGCGTCGACGCTTGCCGGGCTCAATGTGCTCTGCATCGACAATGATGCGCGCATCCTCGACGGCATGCGGCTGCTGCTCGAAGGCTGGGACTGCCATGTCGAGACGGCTTCGGGATCGGGAGAGCTCATGGGACCCGGCGCGGTGAGGCCGGACGTCGTGCTTGCTGACTATCATCTCGATGGCGGCACCGGGCTCGACGCGATCGCCAGGTTACGCGCCGCCTACGGCCAGGACCTGCCCTGCGTGCTGGTCACCGCCGACCGCTCCAGCGAGATGCGCGCCGCCGCAAGCCAGCTCGACATTCCGGTCGTCAACAAGCCGGTGAAGCCCGCCGTGCTGCGCTCGATGATGGCGCGGGTCAGGCCGCTGGCGCCGGCGGCGGAGTAGAGGCAGAAGTAGCTAACTTACCGGCTGCAGCGGGTCATTGCCGATCTTGGAGAGCTGGATGACCGCCTGGGTGCGGCTGTCGACGCCGAGCTTCTGCAGGATGGCCGAGACATGCGCCTTGATGGTGGCCTCGGAGACGCCGAGCTCATAGGCGATCTGCTTGTTGAGGAGGCCTTCCGCCAGCATGCCGAGCACCCGCGTCTGCTGCGGCGTCAGCGCCTGCAGGCGCTTGATCAGGTCGGAGATTTCCGGGTCGCGCTCGACGCCGAGCTCGACACCGGCAGGTGCTGCGATATCGCCGGCGAGCACGGCCTGCACCGCGGCGCGGATTTCTTCCATGCTGGCCGATTTGGAGATGAAGCCGGACGCGCCGAGATCGAGGGCGCGGCGGATGGTGACGGGATCATCATGCGCCGACACTACGACCAGCGGCACCGCCGGATGGATGCCGCGCAGCGCAATCAGGCCGGAGAGGCCGCTGGCGCCCGGCATCGACAGGTCGAGCAGCACCATGTCGATATCCTCATTGGCCAGCACCAGAGCCTTGGCGCTTTCGAAATCCCCGGCCTCATGGATGGCGGCAACGTCGCCGACGCCGGCCAGCGCCTCCTTCAAGGCGCCGCGAAAAAGCGGGTGATCGTCGGCAATGACGAAAGTGTGGCCCGACGGCAAATATTCCTCCCCCGATCCCATCATCATTTTCGTGCTTCTTGCGGGGACCGGAATGATTATGCGGCGGCGCGGCGCTTTTTCAAGCGGCAAAGGCCGCGCGCGGAGTTTTCCCCAGGGGCGGCCCGGTCGCGCCGGCTCAGGTCTTCTGCTGGTTCAGCTTGCCGCCGCCGTCGCCGTCTTCCTTGTCCATGTCCTTGACGATGTCCTTGAAGGTGCGGAAGAAGCGTTCCATGTAGCCCATGGTCCTGTTGAAATCCTCTTCGCTCGGCAGTTGCGATTCCAGCCGGGCGGAGAGCGAATTCTCCAGCTTGGCGACCCGCGCATCGAGGGCCTTGACCGAATTGTCCAGCCGGTCGATCTCGTCCTGGTAGGCGGCGCGCTCGTCCGCCGCCATCTTGCAGACGAGCTGGCCGGTGCGCTCCTCGCAGATCGACATGGCGCCGGTCCTTGCATCCATGCGGACATAGCCGTTGGCCGACTTCTCCAGACGGTAGTGGTCGGTCTCCTCGGAATAGGCGGAAGCGGCAACCAACGAGCAAAGCGCCGCGGGGATCAGGATGTGCTGCAGACGCATATCGTCCTCCATGAGCCAGTGAAGGCGGGCTATCACAGGTTTGCGCCGGAAATGGGGAAGAGTCGAGCTTCAAGCCTTCCCCGCTCCTTCGGTTCGGACTATAGCGCGAGAATGTCTCAGATTATCTACAAGATCGCCCCCGAGGCGCTTTGGCGCGAAGCCGAGAAGAACGGGCGCCTCACTGGCGCGCCGATCGACATCGCCGACGGCTTCATCCATTTCTCCACCGCTGCCCAGGTGCGCGAGACAGCGGCCAAGCATTTCGCCGGCCAGACGGGCCTGCTGCTGGTCGCCATCGACGGGGAGAAGCTGGGGAACGCGCTGAAATACGAGGTATCGCGCGGCGGCGCGCTGTTCCCGCATCTCTACGCCCCGCTCGACCTCGATGCCGTCCTTTGGGTCAAGCCGCTGCCGCCCGGCGCCGGCGGCCACGACTTCCCGGCGCTGGAAGGCGAATGAGCGTGCTCGACCGGATCGGCCAGAAGCTGCTTTTCTCCTTTGATCCGGAAACCGCGCATGGCATGTCCATCGCCGCGCTGCGCTGCGGACTGCCGGTCGGCTCGGCCGCGCCGCGCGACGCGCGGCTCAGGATCAGGCTTTGTGGCCTCGAGTTCCCGAACCCGCTCGGCATGGCCGCCGGCTACGACAAGAACGCCGAAGTGCCGGACGCGCTGCTTAGGCTTGGCTTCGGCTTCGCCGAGGTCGGCACCATCACCCCGCTGCCGCAACCCGGCAATCCGAAGCCGCGCATCTTCCGGCTAACGGCGGATGAAGCGGTGATCAACCGGCTGGGCTTCAACAATGAAGGTCATGCGGCGGCGGAAAAGCGGCTTGCCGCGCGCAAGGGGCGGCCAGGCATCGTCGGCGTCAACATCGGCGCCAACAAGGACAGCGCCGACCGCATCGCCGATTACGAGCGCGGCGTCGCCCGCTTCGCCTCCTATGCGAGTTATCTCACCGTCAACATCTCCTCGCCCAACACGCCGGGCCTGCGCAACATGCAGGCGCGCGAGCAGCTTGGCGAGCTCTTGTCGCGGGTGATGGCCGCGCGTGCAGCAGCCCCTGCCCAGCCGCCGGTCTTCCTCAAGATCGCGCCGGACCTCGTCGAGGCGGAGCTGGAAGATATCGCCGCCGAGGTCGCCGAAAAGAAGATCGACGGCGTCATCGTCTCCAACACGACGCTGGCGCGGACCGGATTGCGGAGCGGCGGTGTGGCGGATGAAACCGGCGGCCTCTCGGGAAAACCATTGTTCGAGCGTTCGACCGCGGTTCTGGCCCGCATGCGCAAACTGCTCGGACCGCAGATGGCGATCATCGGTGTCGGTGGCGTTGACTCCGCCGAGGCCGCATTGGAGAAGATCCGCGCCGGCGCCGACCTCGTCCAGCTCTACACCGGCATGATCTATGCCGGCCCGGCGCTGCCCGGGCGCATCGTGGCCGACATGGCACGGTTCGTGGAGCGGCAACGGCTCAAATCTATTGGCGAACTGCGCGATACCGGTTGCACAGACTGGTCCAAATGACTCTGATAAGCTCCCACGAAATCGGGAGGACAGCCATGGCTAAGGTTCTGAACTCCGTCGTAGAGTCGATCGGTCGAACTCCATTGGTCCGGCTCGAAAGGCTGACGGCGCAAGCGGGCGTCAAAGGCGAAATCCTCGCCAAGCTGGAATATCTTAATCCGGGCTTTTCCAAGAAGGATCGCGCGGCGCTTGGGATAATCGAGGAGGCCGAAAAGTCCGGCGCAATCAAGCCGGGGCAAACGGTGGTCGAGCTTACCTCCGGAAACATGGGCACGGGCCTCGCGATCGTCTGCGCCGTCAGGGGTTACCCTTTCGTCGCGGTGATGTCGAAGGGCAACTCCGAAGAGCGCGCCCGCATGATGGCGGCGCTCGGCGCGGAAGTGATCCTCGTGGACCAACTGCCGGGATCGGTGCCGGGGCAGGTCTCGGGTGGCGATCTGGCGCTTGTCGAGCAGGCCACCAAGGCGGTGACGGCGGAAAGAGGCGCATTTCGCGGCGATCAGTTCCACCGCGACGGGAACTGGCTTGCGCATTATCACGGGACCGGACCGGAAATCTGGGACGCCAGCCATGGCGCCGTCGATGCATTCGTAGACTTCATCGGCTCGGGCGGCACCTATGCCGGGGTGGCGAGGGCGCTCAAGGAACGCAATCCCCTGATCAAGTGCTTCATCGTCGAGCCCGAAGGCGCGGCGGCGGCCGCGGGCGAGACGGTCACCCAACCCGAACACCCCATTCAAGGCGGCGGCTACGCCATGCCGGACCTGCCGTTTCTGAAAAACGCGCCCGTCGATGGCTATCTTCAGGTTTCCGGCGACGAGGCACGCGAGACCGCGCGCCTGCTGGCGCGCAGCGAAGGTATCTTCGGCGGCTTCTCGTCCGGAGCGAATGTCGCCGCCGCGCTGCGTCTCCTACGCAGCGATCAATCGGGGAAGACGATCGCCGTCGTGATTTGCGACTCCGGGCTGAAATACCTCTCGACCGACCTCTGGAGCTGAGGAACACCGGCGCCTGGCCGGAACCGAACAATCGGCGCCTAAAACGCCGTTCGTACCCTGAGCCTCAGCACCGCGAGCAGGCTCAATCCGCGCACCAGCAGGAAGACATGCAGCGACGCCCATAGCCCGTTGTTGCCGAAGGCCGGCGCCAGCGTGATCAGCGCGGCGCTGAAGGCGAGGAACGACAACAGCATCATGTTGCGCATGTCGCGCGACCAGGTGGCGCCGATGAAGACGCCGTCCATCTGGAAGGCCAGCACGCCGCTCAGCGCCGTGAAGGCCGCCCATGGCAGATAAATGTCGGCGACTTCGCGGACTTCCGGCGAGGTCGTGACCAGAGCCACCAGACCAGCGCCAGCGGTCAGCAGGATAAGGCTGGCGCCGGCCGCGAGGCCAAAACCCCAGATCAGCGTCAGCCGCACGGCCTGCCGGAAGGGAGCAGGCGCCTGCGCGCCGATGGCGCGGCCGGCCAACTGCTCGGCGGCCGTAGCGAAACCATCGAGGAAATAGCCGGCGATCAGGAAGAAGTTCATCAGCACGGCGTTGGCGGCAAGCGTCACCGTGCCGAATTGCGCGCCCTGCCTGGTGAACAGCGCGAAGGCGGCAAGCAGCGAGAAGGAGCGGATCATGATGTCGCGGTTGAGCGACAGCATGCGCCGGTAGGCCGGCAAATCGAGGATGCGGCGACGTGACGGTCGCTCCAGCATGCGGAAGCGGTTGAGCACGATGGCAAGACCGAGCAGCATGGCCAGGAACTCGCCGGTGACCGTCGCCCAGGCGACGCCGGCGACGCCCCAGCCGAGCTCGAGGCCGAGCAGGAAGCAGAGCACGATGTTGATGCCGTTGAGCACCGCCTGCAGCATCAGTCCGAGCCCGCCCTCGCCGCGCCCCAGGACGTAGCCCAGTATGGCGTAGTTGATCAGCGAGAAGGGGGCTGCGAGCAGCCTGATGCGGATATAGACCGACATGGCCGCGCTCACGCGCGGCTCGGCGCCCATGAACCATTGGCCGGCGACGGCAAAGAGCGGCGCGAGTGCCGCAAGGATGACGCCCGCGACGACCGCGATCAGCACGGCGCGCCACAGCACCGCCTGCTCTTCCAGCGCATCGCCGCCCCCGAAGGCCTGAGCGACGAGGCCGGTGGTGCCGGAGCGCAGGAAGTTGAAGGTGGTGAAGACGACGTCGAAGACCAGCGATCCCGCCGCCAGGCCGCCGAGCAGGGCCGCGTCGCCGAACTGGCCGACCACCGCCGTGTCGACGATGCCGAGCAGCGGCGTCGTCAGATAGGCAAGCGTCATCGGCACGGCGATCGCCAGCACCGAGCGATTGGTGACGGCGAAGGACCTGATATTGGCTTCGGTCGCGTCCAAGGGGATTGCTGCCTGTTTGCTTGCGGCTTGATCGAGGACCCGATGTGCCCCAGTTTGCCTGCCTCATGCAACCATCATCCGCCGGGCTGACAACCGAATTTCAGACCTGGCTCAGGCCTCCCGATCCATGCCGCTACAGATCGTCCATCACCCCGACTATGACGCCGGCTTCGCCGTCAACCATCGCTTTCCGATGAGCAAATATCCGCTTTTGATGGAGGCCTTGCGCATGCGCGGGCTGGCGGTGCCGGAAGCGCTCTCGATGCCGGAACCGGCGCCGGCGCCATGGCTGAAGCTTGCCCACGCAGCTGACTATGTCGACCAGGTGATCGCCTGCCAGGTGCCGCAGACGATAGAGCGCGAGATCGGCTTTCCGGTCGGCCCGCGCGTGTCGCTG